>NZ_JBFAMQ010000004.1:0-125684 GCF_040674615.1 Glycomyces sp. NPDC049804 | reverse complement strand
GCTCACGTTTCCGTGGCGCGCCCGCCGGTAGCGCTCAACGCGGGGGCTGCCAGTCCGAGAGCGATGCCGCCTGGTTCTGCACCCAGGAGTCCGGGACCGCCCGCAACAGGCTCTTCGTCATCCCGCGCCCGCCCGAGGCGATCGTGTGAACCCGACGCGAGAGCCGCGCGACGCGCTTGATGCGCCCCATGCGCGCCCGGTCGTAGGAGCCGAGGGCCGAGGGCACCGAATCGGGGCTGCGCCGCAGCGCCCACCCGAGCGTCACCGCGTCCTCCAGGGCGAGGCTGCCGCCCTGCGCGAGGATCGGCGCCACCCCGTGCGCGGCATCGCCGAGGAGCACCAGGCCGCCATTGCCCACCTGCTGGTGCAGCACCGGCGGCACCGGCCACACGTACCGCACCGCCTGCTGCGTCAGCTCCGAAGGCCGCGTCGCGGCGATGAACTTCCCCACCGGCGCGGGCCAGTCCGCGAACCACCGGTTGATGAGCTCGTGCTGGATCTGCGGCGACTCCGGGCGCATCCCGCCCGGCACCGTCGCCCACCAGCACGCCCCGGCGTGCCCGAGGTCGCCGTAGCCGAACCGGCGGCGGTCGGGCCCGTAGATCTCGACGGCGTCCGTGGTGCGCTCGGGCGCGCGGTGCGCGGGCACGAGCCCGCGGAAGCACACCACCCCGGCGTCCACTGTGGGTGAACCGGGGGCGACGAGCTGACGGGTCGGCGAGTCGATGCCGTCGGCGGCGACCACGAGGTCGGCGTCCCACCGGCGCGACGCGTCACCGGCCGCGAGGTCCACCAGGTCGATCCGGTCGACCTGCGTCGCCGGATGCACCTCGACGCTGTCGCCGAGCCGCGACACCAGCGCCTCGTACAGCATCGCGGTGTGCACCATCACCGAAGGCGTGCCGTCGTCGGCCCCGAGCATCGCCGCCGCGAACGAGCTCGACAGCCGCTCCTCGCTGCGGATCTCGAACCGGTCCACCGGGGTCCCGGAGGCGTCGAGCAGCGCGTCGACCCCGAGCGCGCGCAGCGCGCGCACGCCCGAGGCCCACAGGACCATGCCCAGGTTCTCGCCCTTCAACCGCTCGCGCCGCTCGAGCAGCGCGACCCTCCACCCCAAGCGGGACAGGACGATCGCGCTGGCGAGCCCGGCGACGCCGGCGCCGACGACTACGGCTCTTCGGTTCTGCATCTGCACCTGCCCGGGGGATCGGCGGTCAGCTGTCGTCGCGGGTCGTGCCCGCGGCCGGGGGTTCCTCGGCGGCCGACTCGTCGGCGATCACGTCGTCCTCGGGCCGGTCGGGCGCGGCCACCGCGTCGTCGTCGGCTTCGTCGGCGGCGTCTGCGATCTCGCCCGGCTCGGCGCCCTTGGGGAGGACCCCGTCCACGTAACCCGCGGCCTCGGCTTCGGGAGAGTCCCAGTCGACGGTGACGCGTTCGCCGCCGTCGAGGACGAACACCTGCCGGCGCCCGCGCACGAGCAGCAGGTAGACGATGGCGCCGGCCACGACGACGATGCTCACCCACTGGTTGAGGCGGAGCCCCAGCGCGCCCTCGGCGGGGTCGATGCGCAGGCCCTCGATCCAGAACCGGCCGGTCCAGTACAGGACGACGAAGAGGGCGACGGCGCGCCCGGCCCCGAACTTCCACTTCCGGTCGGCGAGGATCAGCACGGCCGCGACCCCGAGGTTCCACAGCAGTTCGTACAGGAACGTCGGGTGGAACGTCGCGTACTCGGAGTACCCGGCGACCCGGTGGTCGACGTCGATGGAGACGGCCCACCAGGCGTCGAGGGGCTTGCCGTACAGCTCCTGGTTGAACCAGTTGCCGAGGCGGCCGATGGCCTGCCCGACGGGGATGCCGGGCACGACCGCGTCCGCGACCATCGCGAACGGGAGCTTCAGCTGGCGGCATCCGAGCCAGACGCCGACGGCGCCGAGGAGGACCGCGCCGGGGATGCCCAGGCCGCCCTCCCACACCGCCAGGGCCTTCCACGGGTCCCCGTCGGGGCCGAAGTAGGCGTCAGGGCTGGTGAAGACGTGGTAGAGGCGGGCGCCGACGATGCCGAACGGCACGGCCCACACGGCGATGTCGAGCACGGCCCATTTGGGGGCGCCGCGCGAGCGCATCCGCGCCTCGGCGATCCAGCAGGCGGCGACGATGCCGGCGATGAGGCACAGCGCGTAGGCGCGGATCGGGATGGGGCCGAGGTGCCAGACGGACTCCGACGGGCTCGGAATGTATGCGAGGTCCACGACGAGTAAACCTATCGGTTGCGCGGGCGGGCCCTGGCACGGCCCCGAGCCGGTCCCACCGGCGCCGCCGCCGGTATCGCATAGCACGCAAATCGCCCCCGGGCACGGCGCAGCCCCGCGGGCCGGGCCCGCGGGGCTGCGCGCAACGCTAGCGGCGGACGCCCTCGGCGAGGTCCGCGGTGAGCTCGGCGAGCTTCTGGTGCCCGGCCGGGATGTCGTCGGACTCCAAGTAGCAGTTGACGATCGCGGAGCCGACGATGACCGCGTCGCCGTACGCGCCGATCTCGGCGGCCTGGTCGCCCGAGCGGACCCCGAGCCCGACGCCGATCGGCAGGTCGGTGTGCTTGCGGGTGCGCTCGACCAGCAGCGGCGCGGCCGCCGACGTGGCGGCGCGGGCGCCGGTGACGCCCATGACCGACTGCGCGTACACGAACCCGCGACAGGCGGCCACCGTGGAAGCGATCCGCTCCTCAGTGGACGAGGGCGCGACGAGGAACACCCGGTCCAGGCCGTGCGCGTCCGAAGCGGCGATCCACTCCCCCGCCTCGTCCGGGATCAGGTCCGGCGTGATGAGCCCGGCCCCGCCCGCGGCCGCGAAATCGCGCGCGAACCGCTCGACCCCGTACCGCTCCACCAGGTTCCAGTACGTCATGACGAGGATCGGGACGCGGCCCGCGACCGCCTCGGTCACCTCGAACACCTGCCGGGTCCGGAACCCGCCCGCCAGCGCCTGGTCGGCGGCCTTCTGGATCGCCGGCCCGTCCATCACCGGATCCGAGTACGGCAGGCCCAGCTCGATCATGTCGGCCCCGTGGTCGATCATGATCTCCACGGCCTTGATCGAGTCGGCGAGCGTCGGGTAGCCCGCGGGCAGGTACCCCACGAGCGCCGCCCGCTCTTCGGCCCTGGTCTTCGCGAAAGCGTCCGCAGCGTGCAGCACCCCTACGCCCCCTTCTCGTTCGCGAAGCCGAAGTACTCGACCACGTTGCCCATGTCCTTGTCGCCGCGCCCCGACAGGTTCACCAGGACCCGCGCGCCGGGCTTGAGGCCCTTCGCGAGCCGCAGCGCCCCCGCCAGGCCGTGCGCGGACTCGATCGCGCAGATGATGCCCTCGGTGCGGGCCAGCTTCTCCAAGGCCGCCATGGCCTCCGCGTCGTCCACCGGCTCGTACGCGGCCCGGCCGGTCGCGGCCAGGTGCGCGTGCTCGGGGCCCACGCCCGGGTAGTCGAGCCCGGCCGAGATCGAGTGCGACTCGATCGTCTGCCCGTCCTCGTCCTGCAGCACGAACGTGCGCGCCCCGTGCAGGACGCCGATCTGCCCGGCCGTGATCGTCGCGGCGTGCCGGCCGGTGTCGTAGCCGTCCCCGCCCGCCTCGAACCCGTACAGCTTCACGTCGGCGTCGTCGAGGAACGCGGTGAAGATCCCCATCGCGTTCGAACCGCCGCCCACGCACGCCGCCACCACGTCGGGCAGCGACCCGGTGCGCTCGAGGAACTGGGCGCGGGCCTCGTCGCCGATGCCCCGGCAGTAGTCCCGCACCAGCTGCGGGAACGGCGCCGGTCCGCCGACCGACCCGATCAGGTAGTGCGTGTGGTCCACCGAGGCGACCCACTCGCGCAGGGCCTCGTTCATGGCGTCCTTCAGCGTGCGCGACCCGGTCGTGACCGGCACGACCTCCGCGCCCAGCAGGCGCATCCGGGCGACGTTCAGCGCCTGCCGGCGCGTGTCCTCCTCGCCCATGTACACCGTGCACTCGAGCCCGAAGTAGGCCGCCGCCGTCGCCGAGGCGACCCCGTGCTGGCCCGCGCCGGTCTCGGCGATGATCCGGGTCTTGCCCATCCGCTTCGTCAGCAGGGCCTGGCCCAGGACGTTGCGGATCTTGTGCGCGCCCGTGTGGTTGAGGTCCTCGCGCTTGAGCCACACCTCGACCCCGGTCTCCTCCGAGAGCCGCTCGGCGAAGTACAGCGGCGACGGCAGGTTCCCGTACTCGCGGCCCAGCTTGTCGAGCTCGGCCATGAACGCCGGGTCCGCCAGCGCGGCGGTGTGGGCGGCCTCGAGCTCGTCGAGGGCGGCGATGAGCGCCTCGGGGACGAAGCGGCCCCCGAACTCGCCCCAGTGGCCGCTGGCATCTGGATTAGGCACGGTGTTCGCTCCCCTTCGCTGCTCGCTGCCCGGGCGCGCTCCCGCGCGCCTTCGGGCTGACCTGTGTGTTGCCCCCCGCGGCCGCTACAGCGGGCGCGGCGTGGCCGGGTGGGACCCGGCGGTGACGAGCTCGGCGACGGCGTCGCGCGGGCTCTTCGTCTTGACCACGCCCTCGCCCACGAGCACGGCGTCGGCTCCGGCGCTGGCGTAGCGGATGAGGTCGCGGGTGCCCCTGACGCCGGACTCCGCGACTTTGACGACGTCGCGGGGCAGGCCGGGGGCGATCCGCTCGAACACCGAGCGGTCCACGTCGAGCGTAGTCAGGTCGCGGGCGTTGACGCCAATGACTTTGGCGCCGGCGCGCAGGGCCCGGTCGGCCTCGTACTCGGTGTGGACTTCGACGAGGGCGGTCATGCCGAGGCCTTCGATGCGCTCGTGGAGCGAGACGAGGGTGTCCTGGTCGAGGGCGGCGACGATGAGGAGGACGAGGTCGGCGCCGTGGGCGCGGGCTTCGAGCACCTGGTAGGGGGAGACCACGAAGTCCTTGCGGAGGACCGGGATCTGGACCTTGGCGCGGACGGCGTCGAGGTCGTCGAGGCTGCCTTTGAAGTAGTGCTGCTCGGTGAGGACCGAGATGACGGACGCGCCGCCCGCGGCGTACTCGGCGGCGAGCACGGCCGGGTCGGGGATGTCGGCGAGGGCGCCCTTGGAGGGGGAGGCGCGTTTGACCTCGGCGATGACGCTGACACCGCCGCCGGAGAGGGCGGCGTACCCGTCGAGGGCGGGGCGGGCGGCCTCGGCGCGCTCGCGGATCTTCTCGATGGGGGTCTCGGTCTGGCGCCGTTCGAGATCGGCGCGGACTTCGGTGATGATCTGCTCCAGCACGTTCACCTAAGATCGTCCCTTCTCCTGCGCCGATGCCGAAATATTAGGCGACGAGGGGTCCTCGCCGGAGTCGAGGGCGTTCCACAGGGACACCGGGTCCTCTGCTATGGCCTTGTCGTTGGCGCCGTCGGGTGCCGCCTCGTAGCGGGAGCTGCTGTCGGGCCAGGTGCCGGCGCGGGCGGTGGTGGCGGCTCCGGCGGCGGCGAGGGCGAGGGCGGCGGCGGCCGTGGCGATCGGCCAAGGGCCGGCGTCGAGGTGGAGGGCGCCGCCGAGGGCGGTCGCGAGGCCGGCGAGGGCGGCGACGACGCCGAGGGCGCGGCGGGCGCGGTTGCCGGCGGCGAGCATCGCGAGGAAGGCGGCGCCGCCCGCGAGCGCGCACGGCAGGGCCCAGGAGGCGAGGTCGGTGCCGGCCTGGGCGGTGGTGGCGGTGATGCCGGCGTGCCCGGTCTCCGTGGTGGTGATCCAGTCGCGGGAGGCGGCGAGCGCGGCGAGGGCGGCCGCGAGGATCCCTGCGAGGAGGACGCGGGTGCGTTCGGCGGCGCGCGGGTCGGCGGCGCTGGTCGCGGCGTCGCGGGTGTCGTCGTTCGCTTCGCTCATGCGATCTCCCTTCCGGTGAAGCAGGTGCGGGTGCCGGTGTGGCAGGCCGGACCGGTCTGGTCGACCTGGAGCAGGACGGTGTCGCCGTCGCAGTCGACCGCGACCGAGACGACCGCCTGGTGGTGGCCGGACGTCTCGCCCTTGACCCAGTACTCGCCGCGGCTGCGCGACCAGTAGGTGGCCTTGCGGGTGGCGACGGTGCGCCGCAGCGCCTCGGCGTCCATCCACGCGAGCATGAGGACTTCGCCCGTGTCGTGCTGCTGCGCGATGGCGGGGACGAGTCCGTCCGCGTTGAACGTGAGGTTCGCGATCACGTCGTCGCTGGTCTGTCCTGCTTCCACGTCTACTGATTGTGATCGCTCCCCAGCGGGCGCCGCCACCCGGCCCCGGTCGGGAGTGCATCGTGGGATTCTCGGGGGCATGGAGCGCCCTTATGTGATCGTTTCGGCCGCGATGAGTCTCGACGGCTACCTCGACGACGTGTCCCCGAAGCGGCTGATGCTCTCGAACGCGGCCGACTTCGACCGCGTCGACGGCGTGCGCGCGGGGGTGGACGCGATCGCGGTCGGCGCGGGCACGGTGCGGGCGGACGACCCGCGGCTGCTGGTGCGATCGGCGGAGCGCCGCGCCGCCCGGGAGGCCGCGGGACGGCCCGCGTCGCCGCTGCGGGTGGTGTTCTCGCCCTCGGGCGACCTCGACCCGGCCGCGCGCGTGTTCGACGGCGAGGGCGGGCCGGTCGTGGTGTACACGAGCGACCGCGGCCGGGAGGCGTGCCCGCTGGGGCCTGCGGCGGCCGAGGTCGTCTCGCTGGGCGAGGGCCCGGCCGACCCGCGCCAGGCCCTCGACGACCTGGCGCGGCGCGGCGTCGACCGCCTGCTGGTGGAGGGCGGCGGCACCGTCCACACCCTGTTCCTCTCCGAGGACCTCGTCGACGAGGTGCATCTGGCGGTGGCGCCGTTCCTGCTGGGGAGCGCGGGCGGGCCGAAGTTCGTGCACGCCGCGGCGTTCCCGCAGTCCCCGCGGCGACCGCTGCGCTTGGCGGAGACGCGGGCGATCGGGGAGGTCGCGCTGCTGGTGTACCGGCGGGAGTGAGCGCGGCGCAGGCTCCGCAAACCGCCCGATCGCGTCAGTTTCGTCACTTATGGTGACTGCAGCGCCACTGGATCGACGAACGGAGCCCGCCCGATGGCAACGACCGCGATACCGCCCACCGGACCCGAGGACGCCCCGGCGGCGCCCCTCCCGCCGGTCGCGGCCGAGCGGCAGGCGACGCACCCGGTCGACCGGCCGGTGTTCTGGATCAGCGCGGTCGTCATCCTCGCCGTCATCGCCTTCGGCGCGGTCTTCCCCGACCAGTTCGAGGACGGCTCCACCGCGGCCCTGAACTGGGTCATCGTGAACTTCGCGTGGCTGTTCATCATCGCCGGGAACATCTTCGTGGTCCTCGCGGTCTACATCGCCGCGAGCCGGTACGGGAACATCAAGCTCGCCGCGAACGCCCAGGAGGAGCCCGAGTTCGGGACGCTCCCGTGGATCTCCATGATGTTCGCCGCCGGCATGGGCATCGGCCTCATGTTCTACGGCGTGGCCGAGCCCCTCGCCCACTACTTCGACGCGCCCCCGCCGCTCGAACTCGACCCCGCCTCCCCCCACTACAACGACGAGCTGACCGAGGGCGCGCTCGTCTACTCGTTCTTCCACTGGGGACTGCACCCGTGGGCGATCTACGCCGTCGCCGGGCTCGCCCTCGGCTACTCGACGTTCCGCAAGCAGCGCGGCAACAACATGAGCGACGCGTTCGCGCCCCTGACGGCCGGGCGCCGGTGGGGGCCGGCGACCGGCCGCGCCATCGACCTCCTCGCCGTGTTCGCCACCGTCTTCGGCACCGCCGCGAGCCTCGGCCTGGGCGCGCTCCAGGTCGCCGTCGGCCTCGACATCGTCGTGGGCGTCCCCGACTCGACCCAGCTCGAGCTCATCGTCATCGTCGCGCTCACGGCCGCGTTCGTCGCCTCGGCGTTCTCGGGCGTCCACCGCGGCGTCAAGTGGCTCTCGACCACGAACGTGGTCCTCGCCCTGTTCCTGGTCGTGTTCGTGTTCTTCGCCGGCCCGACCCTGTTCATCCTCGACGCGTGGCCCAGCGCCATCGGCGGCTATCTCACCGACCTCGTCGGCATCTCCAGCGCCACGGGCGCGTTCGGCGGCGCGGAGTGGATGGGCACCTGGACGATCTTCTACTGGGCGTGGTGGCTGTCCTGGGCGCCCTTCGTGGGCACGTTCATCGCCCGCATCTCCCGCGGGCGCACCATCCGCCAGTTCGTCGTCGGCGTCCTCCTCATCCCCTCGGCCGCTTCGACACTGTGGTTCGCGATCCTCGGCGGCACGGCCCTGTGGCAGCAGAACCACGGCGAGGACTTCAGCGACGCCGTCGCCCTCGGCGAGGAGTACTCCCTGTTCGCCCTCCTGGAGTCCCTGCCGCTCTACAGCCTGCTCTCCGGCCTGTCGATGGTGCTCGTCGCGATCTACTTCGTGACCGGCGCGGACTCGGCCTCGCTCGTCCTCGGGTCCCTCTCCAGCCACGGGTCCCTCGCCCCGAAGAAGCCGCTCGTCGTCTTCTGGGGCGCCACGATCGGCGCGGTCGCGGCCGTCCTGCTGCTCTCCGGCGGCCTCCAGGGCCTCAAGAACGCGACGATCGTCGTCGCGCTCCCGTTCGTCATCGTCATGCTCCTGCTGTGCGTCGCCCTGATGAAGGAGCTCGTCCAGGACCCCGCCTCGCACCCGCTGCGCCACCAGCTGCGGCACAAGGGATTCCGCGACGCGATCCGCAAACTCGTGGGCGAAGAGGTCGACTCCCGCACCGCCGACCCCAACCGGTGGGGCCGCAGCCGCCTCCGCTTCGGCGCGGGCAGCAAGCGCAGCAGCACGGAGGAGTGACGGCCGCCGACCGCTGCTATTTTATGGGATGACCCTGCGGCGGAAGGAATCCTCATGAAGGCGATCGTGGTCGAGCAGACCGGCGGGCCGGGCGTGATGCGAGTGCTCGAGGGCGACGACCCCGGCCCCCGCCCCGGCCAGATCGCCGTCAAGGTCGCCGCCGCCGGCGTCAACTTCATCGACGTCTACCACCGCACCGGCGCTTACGGGCTCCCGCTGCCGTTCACGCCCGGCCTCGAAGGCGGCGGGTATGTGACCGCGATCGGCGCCGGCGTCACCGGCTTCGCCGTCGGGGACGAAGTCGCCTGGAAGAGCGTCCCCGGCTCCTACGCCGACCTCGTCGTGGGCGACGCCGACCAGTTCGTGCCCGTCCCCGAGAAGGTCGCCGTCGAGACCGCCGCCGCCGTCATGCTCCAAGGCCTCACCGCCCACTACCTGTGCAACACCGTCTACCCCGTCCAGGAAGGCGACACCGTCATCGTCCACGCCGCCGCCGGCGGCATGGGCCTCCTGCTCACCCAGATGGTCAAGAGCAAGGGCGGCAAGGTCATCGCCACCGTCTCCACCGACGCGAAAGCCGAACTCGCCCGCCAGAACGGCGCCGACCACGTCATGCGCTACGAGGGCTTCGGCGCCAAAGCCCGCGAGCTCACCGGCGGCGAAGGCGTCGCGGCCGTCTACGACGGCGTCGGCAAGACCACCTTCGCCGAAGGCCTCGGCGCGCTCCGCCGCCGCGGCGTCATGGCCCTCTACGGCCAGGCCAGCGGCCCCGTCCCGCCCGTCGACCCGCAGGACCTCCACAAAGGCGGCTCGCTCATCCTCACCCGCCCGACCCTCCACGACTTCACCGCGACCCGCGAGGAGTACCTGTGGCGCGCCGGCGAGGTCTTCCAGATGATCGAGGACGACGACCTCCTCGTCCGCGTCGGCGAGACCTTCCGACTCGAAGAGGCCCCCGAAGCCCACCAGGCCCTGCAGGACCGCAGGACCACCGGGAAGCTCCTGCTCATCCCCTGACGGGAGCGGCCCCCGCCGGCGCTCCGTCCGCTCCGGACCGCTGGAACGTCTTGCGGTACGCCGAAGGCGAGACCCCGACCGCCGCCCGCAGATGCTGGCGCAGCGACACGCCCGTGCCGAGCCCGGCGCGCGCGGCGACCTGGTCCACCGACAGGTCCGTGGCCTCCAGCAGGTGCCGGGCGAACTCGACGCGCTGGCGCACCAGCCACTGCACGGGGCTGAGGCCGGTCTCGGCCCGGAAGCGGCGCGTGAAGTTGCGCCGGCTCATGCTCGCCCGGCGGGCCAGGTCGTCCACGCCGATGGGCCGGTCGAGGTTGGCGAGCGCCCATTCACGCGCGACGGCGGTGCCGGCGTCGTCGGGTTCGGGCACGGCCCGCTCGATGAACTGGGCCTGCCCGCCTTCCCGCCAGGGCGGGACGACGCACCGGCGGGCGACGGCGTTGGCGAGGGCGCTGCCGTGGTCGCGGCGGACCAGGTGCAGGCAGAGGTCGACGGCCGCTCCGGCGCCCGCCGAGGTGAGGATGCGGCCCTCGTCGACGAACAGCACGTCGGGGTCGACGTCGACGGCCGGGAACCGCTCGCGGAAGCGGTCGGTCAGCATCCAGTGGGTGGTCGCGGTCCTGCCGTCGAGGAGTCCGAGCTCGGCGAGGACGAACGCGGCGCTGCAGAAGGAGACGATGCGGGCGTCGGGCCGGACGGCCGCGAACGCCGCCGCGAGCCCCGGCGGGTTCGGCGGCATGTCGCAGCCGGGGCCGGCGGGGTCGACCGTGGCGACGATGACGGTGTCGGCCCAGGCCAGCGCCTCGGGTCCGTGCTCGACGGCGAGGGAGAAGCCGCCGCCGCAGGTGCGGACCGGGCCGCCGTCGAGCGAGCACACCCGCAGCTCGTATCGGGGCCGGCCGTCGACGACGGCGGCCGAGAAGATCCGGTGCGGCACACCGAGTTCGAAGGGCATCACGCCGTCGAGGGCCAGCACCGCGACGCGGTGGGGGCGTTCGGTTCGAGTCATGGCCCGATACTTTCACATCATGGCCTCCGGGCCACTGGGCGGTGGCCCGGCGCCGCAGCAGACTGGTCTCCACTGCACCGCAGCGATGGAAAGGAATCCACTATGGCCATGATGCGCACCGTCACCCAGGACGAGCTCGGCGGACCCGAAGTCCTCAAGGTCGTCGAGGTCGAACGCCCCGAGCCGGGCGTCGGCGAGATCCTGGTGCGGGTCCGCGCCGCCGGGACCAACCCGGTGGACTGGAAGTCCCGGGCCTTCGGCGGGCTCCAGGCCCGCAAGCCCCCGTTCACGCTCGGCTGGGACGTCTCGGGCACGGTCGAAGCGGTCGGTTTCGGCGTGCGGCTCTTCGCGGTCGGCGACGAGGTGTACGGCATGCCGCGGTTCCCGCAGTTCGCGAACGGCTATTCGGAGTACGTGACCGCGCCCGCGCGGCACTTCGCGCCCAAGCCCGCGGGCCTGACCCACGCCGAGGCGGCCGCGCTGCCGCTGGCGGGGCTCACCGCCTACCAGGCGCTCGTCGACATCGCGGGCGTCGAAGCGGGCCAGCGGGTCCTAGTCCACGCCGCCGCAGGCGGGGTCGGCCACCTGGCGGTCCAGATCGCCAAAGCCAAGGGCGCCTACGTGATCGCCACTGCGAGCGCCGCCAAGCACGACTATCTCCGCGGCCTCGGCACTGACGAGGTCGTCGACTACACTGCGGTCGATTTCGCCGTCGAGGTCAACGACATCGACATCGTGCTCGACGGCGTCGGCGACGAGTACACCGCCCGCTCCGCACCGGTGGTGCGGAACGGCGGCCACCTCATCACCCTCCCCGGCCCCGCCGAGGTCCCCGCCGCCGAGGAGGCCCGGATCAAATCCGGCTTCATGATCGTCGAACCCGACCAGACCGGCCTC
The DNA here is from genome assembly GCF_040674615.1 of Glycomyces sp. NPDC049804. Lineage (NCBI taxonomy): Bacteria > Bacillati > Actinomycetota > Actinomycetes > Glycomycetales > Glycomycetaceae > Glycomyces > Glycomyces sp. NPDC049804. Next base: position 113,954 of record NZ_JBFAMQ010000004.1, on the reverse strand, counting down.
CGCGCCCTCACGGCCCTCGTCGAAGCAGGCCGGCTGCGGCCCACCGTGTCAGCGACCTTCCCGCTCGAGCACGTGGCGAAGGCCCACGAAGCCCTGGCGACCGGCCGCACCATCGGAAAGATCGTCCTCACGACCGCCGAATAAGAAGCGAACCATCCTCGACAAGTTATCCACACCCTCCCGAACAGGCAAAATAACAACCACTCACCTCCCTTGCCCGGAGTTATCCACAGGCGAAAAAGGATCCTTGAGTGTCTTGACTTTCTGTGGGAGGCTGGCTTCAGTTTTGGTGTAGGTCGGCGGTAGGTAGGGGTACCGCGGTCCGCCGGAAGATCGGAGGCGCGGGATGGCTCCCGCGCCGACGGCACCTGCATCAGACCGCCGCGGCAGCGAGGCGGCGGTCGGCCCTAGCCAGGCCGACCGCCCCCGCTACAACAGAGTCGAGCACAGCTCAGTCAGTTTGCGCTCGGGTTCAGTTCGGCTCATCCAGTTCAGTTCGAGCGGGTCTGCTCCACCCAGGAGCCGTGCAACCCGGCGTACACCGAGCCGGCCTCGGCGGCCAGCTCGGCATGAGGGCCGTGCTGCACGAGGTTCCCTGCGTCGAAGACCAGCACCTCATCCGAGGTCTCAGCCGTCGACAAACGGTGCGCGATGATCACCGTGGTGCGCCCCCGGGTGACCGCGTCGAGCGCCGACGAGAGCCGCAGCTCCGTGGCCGGGTCGACGGCACTGGTCGCCTCATCGAGCACGAGCAGGTCGGGGTCGGCCACATAGGCCCGCACCAGCGAGACCAGTTGGCGCTCACCGACACTCAGGTTCGCGCCGCTCTCTCCGAGCTCGGTGTCGAGCCCGGCCGACAGGGTCTCGAGCCAGTCGTCGAGGCCGAGTTCGGCGAACGCCACATAGATCTCGGCATCCGTGAGGTCGGGCCGGGCGAAGCGCACGTTGTGGGCGAGGGTGCCGTTGAAGAGGAAACCCTCCTGGGGCACCATCGTCACCCGGCCCCGCAGCGACGCGAAGGTCACCTCGGTGAGCGGGACCCCGCCGATGCGGACCTGCCCGGCGGTCGGGTCCATCAGGCGCGTCAGCAGCTTGGCGAACGTGGTCTTGCCCGAGCCGGTCTCGCCGACCACCGCGACCTTCGCGTGCGCCGGGATCTCGACGTCGATGCCGTGCAGCACCTCCTCCCCGCCCGGGTAGGCGAACCGCACGCCCTCGAACGTGACCCCGAGGGGCCCTTCGGGAAGGGCTCGGCCGTCGACCGGGTCGGCGACGTCGGGCTCGGTGTCGACGATGTCGAGCACACGGCGCCAGCCCGAGACCGCGTTCTGGGCCTCGTTGAGCGTCTCGGTGCCGATCACGACCGGCTGGGTGAAGAGGATGACCAGGAACAGGAACGCCGTCAGCTCCCCCACGGTCATCGAGCCGTCCGCGACCAGGAACGCGCCCAGGACCACCACGATCACGTTGACACCCAGATACACCAGCTCACCGGCGCCGAACGAGAACGCCGAGCGGCTGATCGCGCGGGTCTGGTCGCGGCGGTGCTCCTCGATCGAGGCGTCGAGCCGCTCGCTCGTGCGCGAGCCGACACCGTACGCGCGCACCGTGCCCGCGCCGACCACCGACTCGGCGACGGCCGAGAGCATCTTGGACACGCTCTTGCGCACGTCGGTGTAAGCGGCGGCCAGATGGCCCTGCAGCCATTTGATCAGCCAGGTCACGGGGATGAACACGATCCACACCGCGATCGCCAGCTGCCACGAGTAGACCGCCATGACCACCGTGGCGACCACGATCTGCGCGGCCGCGGTCACCAGGACCATGCCGCCCTGCTGCAGGAAGGTGCTCACCTGGTCGATGTCCGTGGTCACCCGCGCCGTCAGCGCGCCGCGCCGCTCCGACTGCTGGTGCAGCATCGACAGGTCGTGGATGTGCCGGAACGTCCTGCGCCGCAGCGACGCCAGCGCGTGCTCCGAGACCACGAACAGCCGGCGGTTCATGAGGTAGTTCGTGCCGGTCGTCACCAGTAGGGCGGCGACGCCGAGGAAAGCGACGAGGACGACGTAGCCGATGTCAGGGCCGCCCGGGCCGAGGAGGCCCTTGTCGAGGACCTGCTGGGCGCCGATCGGGACGACGAGGCGTCCGATGGAGGTGACGGCGGCGAGGAACACGGTGAAGCCGAGGCCGCGGCGCAGTTCGGGTGATAGCCGCAGGCCGCGTTTGACGGTCTGCCAGGGGCCGGGCTGGGTGGGGGTCTCCTGCTGCGTGCTCACGCGGCGGCCTCCTCGTCGTTGAACTCGCGTTCGGCCTCGGCCCGTTCGTAGGCGGTGACGAGGTCGGCGTAGGGCTGGTGGGTGCGCAGGAGCTCGTGGTGGGGGCCGCGGGCGGTGATGCGGCCGTCTTCGAGGAAGACGACTTCGTCGGCGAGGGCGATGGTGGCTCTGCGGTAGGCGACGACGAGGACGCTGGCGGCGTCGGCGGAGTCCTTGAGTCCTCTGAGGATCTGGGATTCGACTTTGGGGTCGACGGCGCTGGTGGCGTCGTCGAGGATGAGGAGCCGTGGTGCGCCGGCGAGGGCGCGGGCGAGGGTGAGGCGTTGGCGCTGGCCGCCGGAGAGGGTGGTGCCGCGTTCGCCGACTTCGGTGTCGAGGCCGTCTTCGAGTGCGGCGGTGAATTTTTCGGCGCCGGCGGCGACGAGGGCGTCCCAGAGGCGGTCGTCGGTGAGTCCGGCGCGGTCGAGGGCAAGGTTGGCGCGGACGGTGTCGTCGAAGACGAAGGGGATCTGCTGGACGAGCGCGGTGGTGCGGGCGAGGCTGCCGTGGGTGAGGTCGCGCAGGTCGGTGCCGTCGAGGGTGACGGTGCCGCGGGTGGGGTCGATGAGGCGGGCGGCGAGGTGGGCGAGGGTGGATTTGCCGGAGCCGGTGGCGCCGACGAGGGCGACGGTGGTGCCGGGTTCGACGGTGAACGTGACTTCGCGGAGGGCTTCGTGGCCGTCGGGGTAGGCGTAGGCGACGGCGTCGAAGCCGAGGCGGGCGGGGGCGGTGGTGTCGGGGAGTTCGCTGCGGCCGTAGGCCATGTCGCCGGTGGCGGAGAGGACGTGGTCGACGCGGCGGCGGCCGACGACGGAGCCGGGGAGGTCGCCGAGGACCCAGCCGATAGCGCGGACGGGGAAGGCGAGGACGGAGAACATGAAGGAGACGGTGACGAGTTGGCCGAGGTCGATCGCGCCGGCTTCGAAGCGGGCGAGGCCGACGAGGAGGGCGACGAGGACGCCGATCTCGGGGAGGCCGGAGATGGCGGGTTCGAAGGCGGCGCGGAGGCGGCCGACGCCGATCATGGCGTCGCGGAGTTCTTCGGCGGAGGCGCTGAAGCGTTCGGTTTCGGCGGCTTCGCGGCCCATGGCCTTGACGACGAGGGCGCCGTCGAAGGATTCGTGGCCGACGGCGGAGACTTCGGCGCGGAGTTCTTGGGCGCGTTTGGCGCGGGGGGCCATCTTGGTGGCGAAGAGGGCGTTGAGGGCGAAGAGTGCGGGGAACATGCCGAGGGCGACGAGGGCGATGGCCCAGTCGATCCAGAAGAAGGCGACCATGGCGACGGCGACCATGAAGAGGGTGCCGACGGCGAAGGGGAGGGGGGCGAGGGGGCGGGTGGCGGCTTCGACGTCGGCGTTGGCGTTGGAGAGGAGGGTGCCGGTGGGGTGCTTCTGGTGCCAGGAGAGGGGGAGGGCGAGGTAGCGGCGGGTGATCTGGCGGCGCCAGTGGGCTTGGACGCTGAACATCATGACGCCGGCGCCGATGCGGCGGGCGCACATGGTGGAGAAGCGGATGATGGAGGTGCCGAGGAGGGCGGCGACGCCGATCATGACGGTGCCGAAGGCGACTTCGCCGTTCTCGTAGGCGGGTACGGCGATGCCGGAGACGACCCAGCCGACGACAAAGGAGAGGAAGAGGGTCATGGCGGTGTTGGCCATGGCTCCGGCGGCGCCGACTGCGAAGGGTTTGGGTTGGAGTCGGATCATGTCGCCGATGTTCCGCAGACCTTGGCGGAGGATGCGGTCGTCAGCGGGCTGATCGTCGAGGGACGGTGCGGCGTCGCTGGTGGGCAGCGTCATTGGGTCTCCGGTCGGGTGGGTTCGGGCGCCAGGTGTCGCGCGCTGGCTAGCCGGTCGGCAAGCAACCGCTAGCAATCATGCCTCGCGCGCGCGGCGGTCGCCAACCGGTTTCGCGCTTTGTCCGTTCCGGCAGGTCGGCGCCTTGGATCGGGCGGCATGGTCCGGGAAGGTGTCGTTCCCGTGAGGCAGGGTCGAGACGGGGCTGGTCTCGGTGCAGCTTGTGAGCGGTCGATTTGCAGAGGTGGTCTGCTCTGCGACGGACATCCGTTCACGGTTGTCGGCGGCGTATCGCGGCGAATTCGCTGCCGGCGTTGGAGCGCCGGTTGCGTGCGGGAGCGGGGCTGCGTTCTGGTTCGTCAGCGTTCCCGAGCGGTCTGGCCGCTGGACCAGGGTGTGGCCGGCGCCGTCGGCGTCAGCGGACGGGGTGGCCGGCGTTCTTGAGTTCCTGCTTGACTTCGCCGATCGTGACGTCGCCGAAGTGGAAGATCGATGCGGCGAGGACCGCGTCGGCGCCGGCGTCGACGGCCGGAGGGAAGTCGGCGGCTTTGCCCGCGCCGCCGGAGGCGATGAGCGGGATGTCGACGGCCGCGCGCACGGCGGCGATGAGTTTGAGGTCGAAGCCCTGCTTCATGCCGTCGGAGTCGATGGAGTTGAGCAGGATCTCCCCTGCGCCGAGTTCGGCGGCGCGGGCGCACCATTCGACGGCGTCGAGCCCGGTGGACCGCTTCTGGCCGCCGTGGGTGGTGACTTCCCAGCCCGAGTCGGTGTCGCGGCCGGAGGCGACGTCGGCCGAGAGCACGAGCACCTGGTTGCCGAATCGTTCGGCGATCTCGGAGATGACTTCGGGCCGGGCGATGGCCGCGGTGTTGATGCCGACTTTGTCGGCGCCGGCGCGCAGGAGCCGGTCGACGTCGTCGGGGGTGCGGACGCCGCCGCCGACGGTGAGGGGGATGAAGACCTGTTCGGCGGTGCGGGCGACGACGTCGTACATGGTGGCCCGGTCGCCGGAGGAGGCGCTGACGTCGAGGAACGTCAGCTCGTCGGCGCCGGCGGCGTCGTAGGCGGCCGCGAGTTCCACGGGGTCGCCCGCGTCGCGCAGGTTCTCGAAGTTCACGCCTTTGACGACCCGCCCGGCATCCACGTCCAGGCAGGGGATCACACGCACCGCAACAGTCACGCGGCAAGCCTACAGGCGCGGCCCGGCCGTGTCGTCCGCCATATTTCCCCATCGGTCTTGAACATGTTCAAGAATCGGGTGTAGCGTCGACCCGTAGTTGAACATGTTCAACTCAAGCCCTGCACCACCCCCGCACAGAACGGAGCACTGTCATGGACCTGGCAGTCGTCGGCTACATCGCCTACCTCCTCGTCGCCATCCCGCTCACCGTCTGGGTCGCCCGCACCCTCGGCGCGAACGGCTTCCACTTCATCAAGGACGTCTTCTCCGGCGACGAGCAGCTGGCCCAGGCCGTCAACAAACTCCTCCAAGTCGGCTTCTACCTCCTCAACTTCGGGTTCGTGGCCCTGTGGCTGCGCACCGCCCAGCCCGTCCACGACGCACGCGGCGTCTTCGAGACCGTCGCCGTCAAGATCGGCGCCGTGCTCCTCGTCCTCGGCGTCCTCCACGTGCTCAACGTGGTCGTGCTCAACGGCTTCCGCAAGCGCGGCCACGTCGACGCCCGCGCCCTCGCCACCCTCGAACCGCCGACCCCGCCCCAGCGGCCGCAGCCGTACGGCGCCTGACCCAAGTAGGATCGCCTGCGTGAGCACCGAATCCGAGTCCTCCGACGCGTCCGCCCGCCCCTCATCGAAGGGCGAGCGGACGCGGCAGCGCATCATCGACACCGCGCTCGACATGTTCGCCGAACGCGGCTACGACAAGACCACGATGCGCGCGATCGCCGCCGAGGCCGGTGTGTCCGTGGGCAACGCGTACTACTACTTCAAGTCCAAAGAACACCTCATCCAGGGCTTCTACGAGCAGGCCACCACCCGCCACGCCGAACTGACCCCGCGCCTGCTCGACGGCAAGGAGACCCTGGCCGAGCGGATCGAGGCGGCGCTGCTCGCCTGGCTCGACATCGCCGGGCCCTACCACGCGTTCGCGGGCCAGTTCTTCAGGAACGCCGCCGACCCCGCCAGCCCGCTCAGCCCCTTCTCCGAAGACTCGACCGAGAGCCGCGACCGCGACATCGCGCTCTACCGCGAAGTCCTCGAAGGCTCGAAGACCAAGGTGCCCAAGGACATGGCGGACATCCTCCCCGAGATGCTGTGGCTCCACCAGATGGTCGTGGTCCTCTACTGGGTGTACGACAACTCCCCCGGCCAGGAGAAGTCGCGCGAGCTCGCGCAGCGCACCGCGCCCCTCGCCGCCCGCGTCGTCGCCCTCTCCCGCCTGAAGATCCTGCGGCCCTTGGTGAAGCAGGGCGAGGAGCTCGTGCGGGACTTCCTCATCACCCGCCGCCCGGCGTGAACGCCGAACGGGCCGGCGGGACGTGCGTCCCGTCGGCCCGTTCAACTTGCGTCGCAACAGGTCGAGCTGTGCGGCTCAGCAGTCGCGCAGCTCCGGCGACTGGTTGAGCAGCTGCCCGCGCGGGGAGATGAACTTGCGGTACGTGTCCGAGTCGACCTCCGCCATCGGGAACGCCGCGATCCGGTGGCAGTTCTGGAACGCGAGCTTCACGCCGTAGTGGCGCTCCAGCGCACCGCGCATCGAGTCCGAGGCGAGCACCCGCAGCAGCTGCCCGCGCGCCTGCTCGTCCGGCGGCGGCGTGGTGTTGTCGGCGAACTGGGTCGAGCCGCTGGACGAGACGACCCCGTTCTTCAGGTCGTTCACCACCTTCGCGATGAGTTCCCACGCGAACGGCAGCGACTGCTTCACGCAGTCGATGAAGTCGGCGTCGCCGACCTCCCCTGCCTCGGCCTTGGCGAGCAGGTCTTCAGAGACGTCAAGGGACATGCGTTCTCCTCTCGGTTCGAATCGGTTCATTGTGCTCGGTCCCGGTGACCCTCCGCTGTCGGGTAATCGACGCAGAGAGGTCCTGAAAATTTCAGCCCGGCCCCGAGCACCCGGGAGGCCGCACGGCGCTGGGCGGCCCCGCCGGTCAGACGGTCTGGGCCCGGAGCAGGTGCTCCCCGAGCACGAAGTCGGGCACGATCTGGTCGGCAAGGTCCACTCCCGCGCGGTCGTTCCCCCAGGCCAGGGCGGCCTTGCGGTGGAATTCGTGGGCTTGGCGGGTGAACTTGGCCCAGTCCTTGCCGCCGCTGACGGCGCGTTCGCGGGCGGCGTCGAGCACGGCGAGGTTGCGGGGTTCGAGGTCGGCGACGGGGCCGACGCTGCCGCGTTCGGCGGCTTTGACGTAGCGGGAGCGGGAGCACCAGCCGATGAGGGCGTCGCCGACGTGCTCGCGGAGGAAGGCGACGTCGTCTTCGTCGTCGATCTTGTTGCCGATGACGGAGATGCGGACATCGTAGTCTTCGGCGTAGCCGAGGTACTGCTTGTAGACGCCGACGCTGCGGAGGGTGGGTTCGCAGACGAGGAAGGTGTGGTCGAAGCGGGTGAACATGCCTGAGGCGAAGGCTTCGGCGCCGGCGACCATGTCGACGATGACGAATTCGTCGGTGGCGTCGACGAGGTGGTTGAGGAGGAGTTCGACGGCGCCGACCTTGGAGTGGTAGCAGGAGACGCCGAGGTCGTCGTCGACGAAGCCGCCGGTGGCGGCGAAGCGGATGCCTTCGTGTTCGGTGAAGAGGGTGTCGAAGACGGGATTGGCCTCGCGGACGGTGAGGAGGCGGGAGCCCGGTCCGGGGGGCGTGGTCTTGAGCATGAGGTCGGTGCTGGGGATGAGCGGGTTGGCGCCGCGGAGGTAGTCCTTGATGTCGGGCAGGTGCTCGCCGAGGACGGGGCCCATGGCGGCGGCTTCGGGGTCGAGGCCGAGTGCGGCGGCGAGGTGCTGGTTGATGTCGGCGTCGATGGCCATGACCGGGTGTCCGAGTGCTGCTGCGCGGCGTGCGAAGAGCGAGGCCATCGTGGTCTTGCCGGAGCCGCCCTTGCCGACGAAGGCGAGTTTCATGCTGTGGTCCCCCACCAATTGAAAATGGTTGTTGGTTTCAAAAGGAGGTTAGCAGGGCGCGAATGCGTATGCGCCTCATATCGATCGGGTGACGGGCGTGTCGTTTCGCGGTGGGCGGTAATGCGTCACGCACTACCGGGAAACGACCCGGGGAACGACGAGGACCCCGTCGCGGTTCGCGGCGGGGCCCTCGGTAGTGCGTGATGCGTGATGTGTGACGTGCTATTCGGCGATGACGGCGGCCTGCTCGATCTGCTGGACGCTCTCGGCGGGCGCGGCGGTCTTCTTGCGCAGGCGGCGCTCGACCAGGACCACGAGCTTGGAGAGCGCGTAGGCGAGGACGAAGTAGATGAACGCGGCGATGATGAGCGCCTGCAGGAAGGAGTTCCCGTAGTCGCGGCCGATGATGTTGGCCGAGTGCAGGAGCTCGGGGTAGGTGATCACATAACCCAGGGAGGTGTCCTTGAGCAGGATGACCAGCTGGGCGAGCACCGCCGGGAGCATGTTCCGCAGCACCTGCGGGAGGACGATCAAACGCTGGACCTGGCCGTGGTGCAGGCCGATCGCGTAGCCGGCCATGGCCTGGCCCGCGGGCAGGGCGTTGACGCCGGCGCGCAGGATCTCGGCGAGGACCGCGCCGTTGTAGACGGCCAGGCCCACGACGAGGAAGGTCAGGCGGCGGGCGTCGCCGTCCCAGCCGAGCACCTCGGTCGTGAACCCGAAGTAGCCGTCGATGGTGAAGGAGATCCAGATGAGCAGCACCAGCGGCAGGGACCGGAAGAACTGCACGTAGACCGTCGAGGCCCACCGGGTCGCGGCGAACCGCGAGATCCGCCCGAAGCCCACGAGGGTGCCCAGGAGGAGTGCGCCGATCGAGCCGAGGGCGAAGGCGGTGAGGGTGTCGATGATCGCGGGGATCCATGTGGTCTGGACGACCAGGACGTCCAGCGGGTTGGCCCACCGCGACTCCTCGAAGAAGCCCTCGCCGGCGAGCTGCACGGCCGCGAAGGCCAGGATGCCGAGGATGACCACCGCGGAGACGGCGGAGGCGATGTTCGAGTTGCGCTTGCCCTTGGGGCCGAGCGCGTCGAACAGGACTGTGCTCTCATTCTGTCGGCTCATGTGTCACCCGCTCTCATCGGACGAAGGCGGTGCGTCGTTCGACGAGCCGCACGAGGTAGCTGAGGGCGAAGGCGATCAGCAGGTAGCTGACGGTCACGCCGATGATGACCCCCCACAGGTCGAAGCGGCTCTCGTTGTCCTCGATGAGCCGGCGCGACTGGGCGGTGAGTTCGGTGACGCCGATGGCGAGCACGAGGGCGCTGTTCTTGACCAGGGCGATCAGGAGCGACCCGAGGGGCGGGATGACGGCACGCACGGCCTGCGGCAGGATGACGCCGCTCAGCGACTGGCTGAACGTGAGGCCGATCGAGCGCGCGGCCTCGGCCTGCCCGAGGGGGATCGAGTTGATGCCCGAGCGCAGGGTCTCGCCGACGAACGCGCCGGTGTACATGCCGAGGCCGACCAGTGCCCAGACCCAGCTGTCGGCCACGATCCCAACGCTGGGCAGGCCGAAGTACATGATGAACAGGACGGCCAGGAGCGGCACGTTCCGGAACAGCTGCGTGTAGGCGTTCGCGGCCCAGCGGGCGGGCCAGGCGGGGCTGACGTGCATGACCACGAGGATCGTGCCGATGACGAGGGCGATGGTGAAGCTGACGAGCGTGACCCACACCGTGGTCCATGCGCCCGCGCCCAGGGCCGCGACCATGAGGTCGAAATTGTCGAACAAGCGGACTCCTCCATAGGGCGGTCGGCGGCGGCTGCTTGAGCCGCCGCCGACCAGCCGAACGGTATCGGGTTACCGGCTACTTGGCTTCGTAGCGGTCCGGGACGGGCAGCTCGGCGGGCATCGGCATGCCGGCCGCGCCGAAGGTCAGGTTGAAGGCCTTCTCCCAGTCGCCGTTGGCGGTGATCTCGGCGATCATGTCGTCGATGAACAGGCGCGCGTCGGTCTCGCCGAGCTTCATGCCGACGCCGTAGGGCTCCTCGGTGAAGATGTTGGCGGAGTCGAGCACGCGGTAGGTGTCGGGCTTGTCGACGGTGAAGCCGTAGAGGATGGTCTCGTCGGTGCTGACCGCGTCGGTCTGGCCGTTCTCGAGCGCCTGCGCGCAGGCCGCGTAGTCGGCGAGCGGCGTGATCTTGGCCTCCGGGTTCTCGGCCTCGAGGTTCGCGATCGAGCCCGAGCCCTCGGCGATGCAGACGTCCTTGCCGGCGAGGTCGGCGACCGAGTTGATGTCGGTGTTGGAGGCCTGGACCATCACGTTCTGGCCGGTGTTGAAGTACGGGCCGGCGAAGTCGAACTTCTCCAGGCGCTCGGGGTACATCGAGTACGACGCGATGACCACGTCGACCGTGCCGTCGTTGATGTAGGTCTCGCGGTTCTGGGAGGTCGTCTCGACGAACTTGAGGTTCGCGTCGTCGCCCTCCTCGTCGACCGAGCCGAAGATGTACTGCGTGAGCAGGCGGGCCATCTCGGCGTCGAAGCCCTCGATCTTGTCGGTCGCGGTGTTCTTCTGGCCGATGAGCGGCTGGTCGAACTTGACGCCGACGGTGATGCTGCCCTTGTCCTGGATGTCCTTGATCAGGCCTTCGGGAATGTTCTCGGCCTGCGCGAGCGAGTAGTCGCCGACCGAGTCCTCGAGCTCCTCCTGCTCCTTCTGGTCCTGGCTGGCCTCACCGGAGCAGGCGGCCAGGGACATGGCGACAGCGGCTACCGCTGCTGCGACCGCGGTCCTGCGCCTCGAGCTTTTGAAGAACGTACGCATGGATGTTTCCTTTCCTCAAGGGGGCGGAACTGTGTGGTGGTGGTGGTGCGGGTGCTCAGTGGGTCATGACCTTGGACAGGAAGTCCTGGGCGCGCTCGGTCTGCGGGTTGTCGAAGAACTCGTCGGGCGCGGCGGTCTCGACGATCTGGCCCTCGGCCATGAACACGACCCGGTTCGCCGCGCGGCGCGCGAACCCCATCTCGTGCGTGACGACGACCATCGTCATGCCCTCGCGGGCGAGGTCCTGCATGACGTCGAGGACCTCGTTGATCATCTCGGGGTCGAGCGCCGAGGTCGGCTCGTCGAACATCATGATCTTCGGGTCCATCGCCAGGCCGCGGGCGATCGCCACGCGCTGCTGCTGGCCGCCCGAGAGCTGCGACGGGAAGACGTCGGCCTTGCCCGAGAGGCCCACGCGTTCGAGGAGCTGGCGGGCGCGGGCCTCGGCCTTCGCCTTCGGGGTGCGGCGCACCTTGATCGGGCCGAGGGTGATGTTCTGCAGCACCGTCAGGTGCGCGAACAGGTTGAAGTGCTGGAAGACCATGCCGACATCGGCGCGCAGGTTCGCCAGGGCGCGGCCTTCGGCCGGGAGGGGCTTGCCGGCGACGGTGATCTCGCCGGTGTCGACGGTCTCGAGCCGGTTGATGGTGCGGCAGAGGGTGGACTTCCCGGAGCCGGAGGGTCCGATGAGGACCACCACCTCGCCGTCCTCCACGGTCAGGTCGATGTCCTTGAGCGCGTGCAGGTCTCCGAAGTGCTTATTGACCCCGGAGATGCTGACCATCGGTGTCTTCGGCTGCGTTGCTTCCATTCGTGTCCCTGTTGTCGTGTGCAACCCTCGACTGGCGCGGGGCGAGCGGATGGGCTTGAGTACCTGGAAATAGTAGTGTGACAGCTCACCCGCGGTCAGCGGGGCGGCCAGAGCCGCAACTAGTCGGCAATTAAGTAACAGCATCATAAAGAACGACTTGGGCATAACGGATACGACCCATCGCTGGAACAATCGTGACGCAAGCGGCCTCCGGTGGCCGCGGCGGCGCTGCGGGGATTAGTGTCGATCCATGACCGCAACCGTGGGAACCGCGAGCGTCGCCGGCGGGAAGATCACCGTCGAACGGCGCGGCCTGGTGGACTACCAGGAGGCCTGGGACTACCAGAAGGCACTGCAGCAGCGGCGGATCGACGACGAGATCGGCGATACCGTGCTCCTGCTCGAGCATCCGAGCGTGTACACCGCCGGGCGGCGGACCGAGACGTGGGCGCTGCCGCAGGACGGCACCCCGGTCGTCACCGTCGACCGCGGCGGGCAGATCACCTGGCACGGGCCCGGCCAGATCGTCGGGTACCCGATCATGAAGATGCGCAACAAGGTCGACGTCGTCGGCTACGTCCGCCGGGTCGAGGACACCATCGCGGCGGTGTGCCACGAGTTCGGGGTGGCCTCGGCGCGGGGGCGGATGCACGACCGGACGGGCGTGTGGCTGCCCGAGGACGACAAGGGCCCGGAGCGGAAGATCTGCGCGATCGGCGTGCGGGTGCGGTGGGCGACCACGATGCACGGCTTCGCGCTCAACTGCAACCCCGACATGTCGTACTGGGAGCGGATCGCGCCGTGCGCGATCACGGACGCCGACGTGACGAGCCTGTCGCAGGAGCTCGGCCGCGAGGTCACGGTCGAGGAGGTCCTCCCGGTGGTGGAGAAGCACCTCGGGCTGCTGCTCGAACGGGACTAGGCGGGGATTCGAGGGGCGGGCGTCGCGGATGCGGCGCCCGTTTCGCGTTCCCCGCGCTCCCGCCCTATGAGCAGGCTTCGTAGGGTTCGGGCTGCTCGCCGGCGAGTTCGGGCGCCTCGTTGAGCAGGACCTTGAAGATGTTGTTCCAGGCGTCCGACTCGGGGTAGAAGATCTCCGAGTGCGAGTGGACGCCTTCGACGGGCTTCCCGGAGAGGCCCTGTTCGGCGAGGCTGAGCCCGTAGTCGTCGACGGCGTCGGGGGCGTCGGAGAGGTTCCCGGTGACGAGGTTGCGGTTGCCGGGGAAGTCGTCGGGGTCGGCGCCGTGGCCGAGGAGCGGCACGTACGGCATGCCCTGGACGTACGAGATCGGGTCGCCCGGGCCGGTGATCGAGTAGCGGGGCCGGCACGGCTCGGTGTAGTCGGCGGGGCTGTACACGTCGTTGCCCATGCCGGCGGACGCGATGTGCAGGACCTGGTCGGCCGCGACGTCGTAGGTCTCGGCGTAGCCGATGACCGCGCCGCCGTACGAGTGGCCCGCGAGGGTGAGGGGCCGGTCCGGGCCGATCTGGTTGCGCAGGTCGAACGTGAAGGAGGCGAGGCTCTCGGCGGCCACCTGCGACCAGGACGCCCAGGACTCCTCGACCCAGCCGGACGGCCAGGAGGCGGCGGCCCAGACGACGATCGCGAGGTCGCCGTCGGCGGCGTCGACGAAGGACTTGGCGCGGTTGTAGTAGAGCTCGAAGTTCTCGCTGGAGAGGACGGCCGAGCCGCCCGGGACGAGGACCGCGACGTTCGCGGCGGTGTCGAGGTCGCCGACGACTTCGATCCAGGAGCCGTCGCCGTTGTTGTTGTAGGGGTCGAGGTAGAGGAACTGGCGGTCGGTGCCGACGAGCGCCTTGAGCTCTTCGCGGGCGGGGCGCTCGGCGTCGTCGGTCCAGGGCCGGTCGGGGCTGTCGTAGGTGGTCGAGGCGGTGGTGGTGGCCTCGAGGATGAGCTGGTTCGCGGTGATGCGGGCGTCGAAGGGAGCGCCGGGCATCTCGGCCACGACCGAGGGGTAGAGGACGGCGAGCCAGGCGGTGGCCTCGTCGCCGAGGCCGGTGAAGAACGCGTTGACATCGAGCGGGTCGAGGCCGCCGCCGGCGTGGTAGAGCTCGGCGAGGGCGGCGCCGAGTTCACCCGAGTCGGCGGTGGGTTCGGCGTCGACGAGGGCGGCGGCGGTCGCGGAATCGGCGAGGGCCGTCTCGAGCGCGGCGGCGGGGTCGTCGCCGGCGACGGGGGCGCCGGCGCGGAGCGCGGCGAGCTCGCCCGCGGGGTCGGCCGCGAGGACCGGGACCGCGTGGAGCTGGTCGGCCTCGGCCTCGCCGAGGCGGCTCAGGCCGGCCAGGTAGACGAGCGCGAAAACGGCGACGGCCGTCACGACCGTCGCACGCCACCACCGAAATCTCACCGAGTCAGCGTAACCGAGCCCGGCCGGGCCCGACGAACGCTGCGCGTGTGAGGGGAGCCTCTGGGGAGGGAAAACGCGGGCAGGGTCCGGCCTTCAGGAAGCCGCTGTCGGGTCCCCCATGTATACCCTGACATGCGGATACGACATCCCCACGAACCCGATTGATGTTCGCGTTCGGGGACGTTTTCCGGGCGGGGGCCGAGCCGCTGGGGGCCGTGTTTCGGGCCCCCGGTCAAAACCCTGACTCGGGGGTGCGACATTTCCGGGCGGTTCTGGACCTCGGGTGTCGCGGTTCACCGGGTGTGGGTCAGGCGGCGGTGGCGGTGTAGCGGTTGCCGTTGGCGGTGAGGGTGAGCGGGAGGCCGAAGGCCTTGGAGAGGGTCTCCGAGGTGAGGGCGTCGCCGATCGGGCCCGCGGCGATGACGCCGCCGCCCGAGAGGACCAGGGCGTGCGTGAAGCCCGGGGGGATCTCCTCGACGTGGTGGGTGACCAGGACCAGCGCGGGCGCGGCCTCGTCGCGGGCGAGGCCGGCGAGGGTCGCCACGAGCGCTTCGCGCGCGCCAAGGTCGAGGCCCGCGGCGGGCTCGTCGAGCAGCAGCAGCTCGGGGTCGGTCATGAGCGCGCGGGCGATGAGCACGCGCTTGCGCTCACCCTCCGAAAGCGTCCCGAACAGGCGGTCGGCGAGCTGCGAGACGCCGAGCCAGCGCATGAGGGAGGCGGCGCGCTCGTCGTCCTGCGGGTCGTACTCCTCGCGCCAGTGGCCCATCATGCCCCAGGCGGCGGTGCGGACGACGTCGAAGGCCTTCTCGTCGTTGGGGATGGCGTCGGCGACCTGGGTGGTGGTGAGGCCGATGCGGGGGCGCAGTTCGAACACGTCGACGCGGCCGAGGCGTTCGCCGAGGATTTCGACGACGCCGGAGGTCGGGTGGTTGCGGGCGGCCGCTAGGTTGAGCAGCGTCGTCTTCCCGGCGCCGTTGGGGCCGAGCACGACCCACCGCTGGTCGGCGTCGACTTGCCAGTCGACCCCGTCGAGGAGCTGGTTGCCGCCGCGCCGGACGGTGACGCCGGACAGGTCGAGGACGCGTTCAGACTGAGCCACGGGTCAATGAAACCACGGACCCCGGACGCCCGGTCGCGGGCGGGCCTCGGCGGTGGGAGTACGACACACGGTCGAACGCCCCTGGGCGTGCGGAAGCGGATCCCCGGGCCGTGCAACGACGCCGCGTCCGGCGGCGTCTGCATAGGGACGCCGTGTCCCGACGGCGGGAGGCGCCTCCGGTGTCGCCCCGCACGCGGCCGGACAACACCTGACCATGTACGTCCTAACTGGAATGAGCAGATGCCCCCCATCATCGAGATCTCGGGGCTGAGGAAGACCTATTCGAGGGCCTTCCGTCAGCCGCACAACGCTTTGGACGGCCTCGACCTCGAGGTCGCCGCCGGCCAGGTGCATGGATTCCTGGGCCCGAACGGCTCGGGCAAGACCACGACCCTGCGGGCCCTGCTCGGCCTCATCCGCGTCGACGGCGGGACCATGCGCATCTTCGGCGAGGAGGTGCCGCAGCGCCTGCCCGAGGTGGTGTCGCGGATCGGCGCGGTCGTCGAGTCCCCGCAGTTCTTCAAGCACTTCTCCGGGCGTCTGACGCTCCAGCTGCTCGCCGAGAGCACGGGCGTCTCGAAGGCGCGTGTCGAGGAGGTCCTGGAGCAGGTCGGTTTGAGGGACGCCGCGAAGGCGTCCGTGAAGGGCTACTCGCTGGGCATGCGCCAGCGCCTCGCTGTGGCGCAGGCGCTGTTGAAGCAGCCGCAGCTGCTGATCCTGGACGAGCCGGCGAACGGGCTCGACCCGGCCGGCATCCACCACATGCGGGAGCTGCTGCAGTGGCTGGCGCATTCGCAGGGTGTGACCGTGGTGGTCAGTTCGCATCTGCTCTCGGAGGTGCAGCAGTTGTGCGATTCGATGACGATCGTCTCCAGGGGACGGCGCATCGTGGACGGGAATGTCGCGGACATCATCGCGGGTCACGGCGAGTCGAGCTTGAGCGTGCGGTTCCCGGATGCGGCTTCGCTGCCGGAGGCGGCTGAGGCGTTGGTGTCGGCGTCGAGTGGTCTGGAGGGGTCGAAGGCGGCGGTGTCCGCTGCGATCGACCGTGATCGGCTCGTGGTGAAGGGCGCGCCGGAGGCGGCGTGGGTGACGAGGACGCTCGCTGACGCGGGGATCTACCTGTCGGAGCTGCGGACGGAGACGAAGAACCTGGAGTCGGTGTTCTTGGAGTTGACCGGGACGGCGCCGGTGCCGGGGCAGACGGTCCAGATCGGGGAGTCGGTCGTGGTGCCGCAGGCGCCGGCGGCGCCGGTGTCCGCCGGTGAAGTGACGGTTCAGGTCGAGTCGGAAGGGGCCGAGCGGTGAATCTGTTCAAGGCTGAGTTGCGGCGTATCGCGCGTCGCCGTCTGACCATGGTCTTCGGGATCGTCGCCGCGGCGGGGCTGCTGGTGCTGGCCGCGGTCTTCTGGTTCACGTCGAGCAAGGGCCCGACGGAGGCCGAGTTGGCCGACGCGCAGGCCGAGGCCGACCGGTTGAACGAGGAGAACTACGAGTACGAGGAGTGCTTGGACGACGAGGCGTACTTCGAGACCGAGGAGTACAGCTTCATCGAGGGGGAGCCGTACTACGAGGACATGTCGCACGATGAGCTGTGCGCCGACATGTTCGGCATGTGGACTGCCGAGGATCTCATCTACACGTACACGTTCGATTTCGCTGCGGAGAGCCCGCTGATCCTCATCGGCGTGGCGATCATCGCGGGGCTGGTCATGATGATGCTGGCGTCGTCGCTGATCGGCGCGGAGTGGTCGAGCGGCGGTATGGCGAATCTGCTGTTGTGGCACCCGAACCGGATGAAGGTGTGGGGGGCGAAGCTGGGCGCGGCGGCTGCGGTGTGCGCGGCGGCGGTGGTCGTGTCGATGCTGCTCGCGTTCGGGTTGCTGTATGTGATCGCGGCGGCCCGGGGGGAGGTGGGCGATCTGGACTCCGGGTGGTGGAACGAGAACTTGGAGAAGTTCGCTCGCGCTGGGGTGCTGTCGGTCGGGATGACCTTGCTGGGTGCGTCGCTGGCGATGCTGGGTCGGCATACGGCGATCTCGGGTGGCATCATCGCGGGTTATCTGATCGTCGGCGACATGTTGGTGCGGTTCGCGGCCATGGCGTTGGAGATGGCGTACCCGGAGCGGTTGTCGCTGTACACGTGGGTGTCGGCGTGGATCGAGGGTCGGGTCGAGTTGTTCGACTGGAGTGATGTGAGCTCGGATCAGCCCGACATCATGGTGATCACTTCGAGCGAGGCCGGGCTGCTGCTGGGCGGGATCGTGTTCCTGTTCGCGGCCTTGGCGACGTGGGCGTTCAAGCGCCGCGACGTGGCGTAGCCGCTGCCGGCCGGGCGCGGCCCGGCCGGTAGCGCGTGCCGCGTGACATATCACTGCGCGGGCGTTGTGGGCTGGTGAGCGGTAGCGCGTGGCGTGTCACTGCGGGATCGGGTGCCGGTGCCGTGCGGTGGCGCGTGACATGTGCCGTGTGACATGGCACTGCGAATGGGATGGACGATGGATGAGCGCCGCCCGCGGGGAACCGCGGGCGGCGTTTCGTTCTCGGTTCCGGGCCGCGGGCGCTGGGGCGTCGGGGCGTCGGGGCTCAGCCGGATGCCAAGGCGCGGCTGAGGAACCTCGTGGGCCGGAGGCGGTGGGCGGTGAACGCGGCTCTCGCCCGGACCGGTTCGAAGGTCGGTCGGTCGCGGTCGCGGGGACCGGAGGCGAGGGCCGGTCGGGTCGAGGACGTGGTCAGTCGAAGAGGCTTTCGCGGACGGCGTCGAGGCCGTGGAGGATGGCGCCGCGCATGACCGGCTCCTCGGTGACCGACCCGGCGACGACGCTCGGGTTGACCGGGGCGAGCTGGGAGGTCTGGGCGGCGACGCGTCCGGCGAGTTCGAGCCCGCCCGCGTAGCCGACCGGTCCGCCGAGGACGACCACGGTGGGGTCGAGGAGGACGCAGACGGCGACGATGCCGAGGGCGATGCCGCGGGCGATCTCGTCGAGGCAGGCCGCGCCTTCGGGACCGGCGGCGATCGCGGCGGCCAGGACGTCTTCGGGGTCGGTGGCGTCGAAGCCGTGCTTCGCGCCGATGTCGAGGACGGCGTCGCCGCCGATGACGCGCTGGTACGAGCCTTTGGAGAGGCGTGTGACGACGCCGCCGGTGGGGAGGTCGCCGCCGGGCACGGGGAGGAAGCCGATCTCGCCGGCGGCGCCGGACGCGCCCCGGTAGAGCTGGCCGTTGAGGATGACGCCGAGGCCGAGGCCGCCGCCGAACCACGCGTACACGAAGTCGGTGGCCCCGCCGGCGCCGCCGGAGCGCTGCTCGGCGAGGCAGGCGAGGTTCACGTCGTTCTCGATCTCGACGGCGGGGGTGAACTCTTCGTTCAGGGCGGTGCGCAGGCCGCGGTGCCAGGCGGGGAGGTTCCAGGAGAAGCCGATGTCGCCGCTGGCGGGGTCGATGACGCCGGGGGTGCCGAGGACGATCCGCTGCACCTTCGACATTTCGACGCCGGCGTCGGCGACGGCGTCGGTGACGACGCGGCGGACCACGGCGACGGGGTCGGTCGAGTGCTCGACGTCGATCTCGGCGCGGCCGACGATGCGGCCGGTGAAGTCGGCGCAGGCGCCTTTGGTGGTCACGGGGCCGACCTCGATGCCGACGACGTAGGTGAAGGTCGGCACGGCCGCGTACAGGGACGCGTTGGGGCCGCGTCCGCCGGACTTGGAGCCGACGACCTCGACGAGGCCGCGGCTCTGCAGGCGCTCCATCATCTGCGAGGCGGTGACCTTGGACATCGAGGTCCGCTCGGCGAGCTGGGCGCGGGTCTGGGGGCCGTCCTCCAGCAGGAGCTTCAGCGCGGCCTGGTCGTTGAGGACGCGCAGCAGTTTCGGCACCCCGGGGGTGTGGCTCTTCGGCATTCGTACTTCCTTCTCCTCCGAGCCCACATTATCCACGGGAGCCCACACGCTAATGCTTCAGCTAGCGCGCGAAAGCCGAACGGGTGATCGGTAAACGCCCACCGCGACCCGAAATAGCGGCGGGCCGCCGCGCACCTGGGCGGCGGCACGTGCGAAAACGTCGCGCCCAAAGCCGGGTTTCGGCTCCGCCGGTTGACGGCTCGCCGGATTCGCCGTGACCGGGTTCGAAACACGGCCCCAGCGGCTCGACTCCCGCCGGCAGCACGCCGCGCGAATATGGCACGCACCACAATAGACACGAAATTGTCGTACCCCCATGTCAGGGTTTTGACCGGGGGCCTGCGATACGGCGCTCGGGGCCTCTGCCCCTGCCCGCGAAACCCCCGGCCGCCGGCCGCTCCGGGCCTACTCCCCCTCAGTCTCGACCAGGCTCCTGATCTGGCGCAGTGACACCGACAGGACCGCCAGCTTCTCGTCCGAGCGCGACGCCTCGGCCGTCGCCTCGTGGATCCGCTCGATCTCGGCGGCGTTGCGCTCGGCCCACGAGTCGACCGCTTCGGCCGGGTCCGTGCCCGGCTTCGCCTGCATCACGCTCGCGGTCAGGCCCGCCATCGCGCCGTACAGGTCGTACCGCAGCGCCGACCGCGCGAGCGTCTGCCACCGGTTCGTGCGCGGCAGCGCCGAGATCTCGTTCAAGATCGCGTCCAAGTGCACGCGCGCCGCGATCCCGTAGTACACCTCCGCGGTCTGGTGGAGATCCGTCTCGTACACCCGCGCGACCTCGACCACGTCGACCAGGCCGAACCCGAAGATCGGCGCCGAGGCGTCCCGCGCGATCTCCGCGGGCATCCCCTGCTCCTCCAGCTCGTCGCAGAACTGCTCGAACCCGATCGCCTCCGAGTCGTGCAGCAGCTCCGGCAGCCGCGGCTGCAGCACCGCGAGCCCCGGCCGCAGCCGCTCCGACTCCGCCGCCACATCGAGCGCCCCCCGCCGGTGCTGCACCAGCCAGCGCACGCCCCGGTCCAGCAGCCGCCGGATCACGAGCATCCCCGCGATCTGAGCGTCCTGCGGCACCTGGTTGTCGAGCGCCTCGATGCGCCGCCACAGCCCGGCCAGCCCGAACGCGTCCCGGATGATCACGTAGGCGCGGATCACGTCGACCACGTCCGCGCCCGTCTCGTCGGCGATGCGGAACAGGAACGTCGTGCCCGCCCGGTTCACGGCCTCGCCCACGACCGCGGTCGCGACGATCTCGCGCCGCAGCGGGTGGTCGGCCATGAGGTCCGCGTACGGCTCGCGCAGCGGCGCCGGGAAGTACTCCCGCAGCACCGGCGCCGTCCAGTCCTCGTCGGGGAGCCCCGAGTCGAGCACCGCCCGCTTCGCCCAGATCTTCACGTACGACAGGAGCACCGACAGCTCCGGTTCGGTCAGCGCCGTGCCCGTCGCCACCCGTTCCTTCAGCTGCTTGTCGCTGGGCAGCCCTTCGATCTCCCGGTCGAGGCCGACCGTCTTCTCCAGGTGCTTCATGAGCCGGATGTGCACGGGCAGCAGCCGGGTGCCGAGGCGCTTCGCGTTCGCCAGCGCCATGTTCTGCCCGTAGTTGTCGGCGAGCACGGCCTCGGCGACGTCGTCGGCCATGTCCATGAAGAGCTTGTCGCGGTGGCCGGGGTCGATGCGTCCGGTGAGGGCGGCCGAGCGCAGGAGGATCTTGATGTTGACCTCGTGGTCGGAGGTGTCGACGCCGGCGGAGTTGTCGATGAAGTCGGTGTTGCAGTGCCCGCCGGTGCCTTCGGGGCCGCCGCTTTGGGCGTATTCGATGCGGCCGAGCTGGGTGAAGCCGAGGTTGCCGCCTTCGCCGACGACGCGGCAGCGGAGCTGTTCGCCGTTGACGCGGACGGCGTCGTTGGCTTTGTCGCCGGCGTCGGCGTCGGTCTGGGTCGCGGATTTGACGTAGGTGCCGATGCCGCCGTTCCAGAGGAGGTCGACGGGGGCGGTGAGGATGGCGCGGATGAGTTCGGGCGGGGTGAGGTCCTTGACGTCGTCGTCGATGCCGAGGGCGGTGCGGACTTCGGGTGCGATGGGGATGGATTTGGCGGTGCGTTCCCAGACGCCGCCGCCGGCGGAGATGAGGGTGGGGTCGTAGTCGGCCCAGGTGGATCGGGGGAGGTCGAAGAGGCGGCGGCGTTCGGTGAAGGAGACGGCGGCGATCGGGTTGGGGTCGATGAAGATGTGCATGTGGTTGAAGGCGGCGACGAGGCGGATGTGCTCGGAGAGGAGCATGCCGTTGCCGAAGACGTCGCCGCCCATGTCGCCGATGCCGACGGCGGTGAAGTCCTGGGCTTGGGTGTCGAGGCCTTCGGCGCGGAAGTGGCGTTTGACGGATTCCCATGCGCCTCTTGCGGTGATGCCCATCTTCTTGTGGTCGTAGCCGACGGAGCCGCCGGAGGCGAAGGCGTCGCCGAGCCAGAAGCCGTATTCGGCGGCGACGGCGTTGGCGGTGTCGGAGAAGGTGGCGGTGCCCTTGTCGGCGGCGACGACGAGGTAGGGGTCGTCGCCGTCGTGGCGGACGACGCCCGGCGGGGGGACGACGGTGTTGTCGGCGTCGCGGTTGTCGGTGATGTCGAGGAGGGCGGAGATGAACTCGCGGTAGCGGGTGACGCCTTCGGTCTGGAATGCGGCGCGGTCGGCGAAGTCGGCGCGTTTGAGGACGAAGCCGCCCTTGGCGCCGACGGGGGTGATGACGGTGTTCTTGACTTCTTGGGCTTTGACGAGGCCGAGGATTTCGGTGCGGAAGTCCTCTTTGCGGTCGGACCAGCGCAGGCCGCCGCGGGCGACGCGGCCGTAGCGCATGTGGACGCCTTCGAAGTTCGGGGAGTAGACGAACACTTCGAACATGGGGCGCGGTTTGGGCAGGAAGTCGATGGCGCGGGCGTCGAACTTGAAGGCGACGTATTCCTTGGGGCGGCCGGTGTGGGCGCGTTGGAAGTAGGAGGTGCGGAGGGTGGATCGGATGAGGGTGAGGAAGGCGCGGAGGATGCGGTCGGCGTCGAGGTTGGGGACGGTGGCGAGGCCTTCGGCAAGGTCGGCGTCGATGCGGGCGACGGCGGCTTCCCGGTCGTCGCCGACGCGCGGGTCGAAGCGGGCTTCGAAGAGGCGCACGAGGTTCGCGGCGATCGCGGGGTAGGCGCCGAGGGTGGAGGCGATGAACGCCTGGGAGAACACGAAGCCGCATTGGCGGAGGTATTTGGCGAGGGCGCGGAGGACGACGACTTGGCGCCAGGTGAGGCCGGCGGCGATGACGAGTTCGTTGAACCGGTCGGATTCGGCTTCGCCGGTCCAGGCGGCGCGGAAGGCGTTCTCGAAGCGGACGCGCAGCTGGGGCACGGATTCGGCGGCGTTGCCGGGGAGTTGGACGCCGAAGTCGTGGAGGTGGATGGTGGTCGCTTCGTCGAGGGTGATGTGGTACGGGCGTTCTTCGGCGACCTTCACGCCGAGGTGGCGCAGCACCGGGAGGGCTTCGGAGAGGCCGATGGTCTGGTTGAGGGCGTAGATCTTGAAGTGGACGTCGGTGTCGTCGCCGCCGCGGCGGAACAGCTGCAGTTCCATGTCGCCGGACTCGCGGAGCATCTCGAGTGCCGCGATGTCCTTGGCGGCGTCCATGGGGGTGTGCTCGGCCTTGTACGCGGGCGGGTAGGCGCCGGCGTACCGCTTGGCGAGGGTGCGGGCCTGGCCTTCGCCGATGTGGTGGTCCAGTTGGAGGATGAGGTCGGCGTCCCAGGAGCGGGTGGCGTCGGCGAGTTCGGCCTGGATCGCCTCGACGTCGATGGGCGGGTGGTCGACGAACGGGTCGATGCGGACGACGAAGTGGAGGCGGGCGAGCACCGATTCGGTGACGCGGGCGTCGTAGCTGATGTCGACGCCGTAGAGGCGGCTTTTGAGGATGGACTCGATCTTCTCGCGGTTCTCGGTGTTGTACCGGTCGCGGGGCAGGTAGACCAGGCAGGAGTAGAAGCGGCCGTACACGTCGCGGCGGGCGAACAGGCGCAGGCGGCGGCGCCCGGCGAGGCGCAGGACGCCCATGGCCGTCGTGTAGAGGTCGTCGGTGCGGGCTTGGAACAGCTCGTCGCGCGGGTAGGTCTCGAGGGCGGTGACGAGGTCCTTGCCGGAGTGGGAGGAGAGGGTGACGCCGGAGCGTTCGAGCACGTCGTGGACCTTGCGTTTGACGACGGGCAGCTCGGTGACGCTGGAGAGGTAGGCGGCGGAGGTGAACAGGCCGAGGAAGCGCAGTTCGCCGTCGGGTTCCCCGTTCGCGTCGAAGGTCTTCACGCCGATGTAGTCCATGAAGGAGGTGCGGTGGACCGTGGAGCGGGCGTTCGACTTGGTGATGACCAGGAGCCGCCGCTCGCCGATCTGGGCGCGCGCGTCGGTGTTGAACGAGGCGAGCGGGCGTGGCCCGACGGGGGCCTTGCGGAGCAGGCCGAGGCCGGTCTCGGCGAGCGGCGTGAGCGCTTCATCGTCGCCTTCGCCGGTGAGGCGGTACTGGCGGAAGCCGAGGAACGTGAACTTGTCGTCGGCCAGCCAGCGCAGGAGTTCGACGGTGTCGTCGATGTCCTTGGGCGGCACGGGGAGCGCGGTGGTGCCGGGCGCGCCCGCGGCGGCGCGGTCGAGGTCGTCGGCGATCTCGAGGGCCTTGCCGCGCATGGCCTGCCAGTCGGCGACGCAGACGCTGACGTCGGAGAGGACTTCGAGGATGTCGGCCTCGAGTTCGGCGAGGAGCGCGGGGTCGGCGACCCGCTGCGTCTCGATGTGCATCCAGGATTCGGCGCGGCCGCCTTCGGCGGCGGGCGCCTCCTGGAGGGTGCCGTCCGCGTCGCGGGTGACGGGCACGATCGGGTGGACGAACACGGAGATGTCGATCCCGTGCTTGTTGAACAGGCCGGTGAGGGAGTCCACGAGGAACGGGGAGTCGTCGCAGACGATGTCGACCCGGGTGGAGGCGGCGGCGTCGGGGCCCTCGGCGTCTTCGGGGCAGTCCAGTTCGAGGGCCACTGCGCCGGGGGCGCGGGTCTCGGCCATGCGGCGGTGGTGGGCGGTGGTCTCCAGGAGCTGCTGGGCGCTGCGGCCGACGAGGTCGTCGTCGGCGACGAGGCTCCAGTAGAGCTCTACCAGTCTGGCCAGCGAGGCGTCGGATCCGGCCAGTTGTGCGGCCTCGTGGAGCAGTTCCTCCCGGTCGGGGAGGGTCTCGCGGAACTCTTCGTCGCCGATGAACGCCAACACGTCTCGATCTCCAGTCCGATTCGACTCGGCCCACCTCGTCGTGGGCCGCCTACAGGCTAGATCGTAAGGATCCGCCCGGGATCTTAGGGTTCTCAGGCGACACATCGGTTACACCAGTATTGCCAACTTGGCGGTAGAGTGACGTCAAGGAACCATCCCGCACCCACCCTGTGAAGGCATCGACCATGGAATTCGTCGTCATCCTCCTCATCGTCGCCGCTGTGTTCGCCGCGTGGTGGCTGTGGCGCAAGAGCACCCGCAAGAGCGAACCGGCCGGCCCCCCGCCGCCGGTCGACCCGTTCGCCGACGCCGACACCGACGTGCTGCGCGGCGACCCGCGCCGGATCAAGGCCGCCGACCTGGTCGAGCTGTACGGCAAGACCCTCGCCGTGCGCGGCACCCTGCGCCTCTCCGAAGGCGACTACCAGTGGGCGGAGCACTTCCTCGACACCGGGACGGGCGTCAAGCGCTGGCTGTCGGTCGAGGCCGACCCCGACGTGGAGATGGTCCTGTGGGAGGAGCTCACCGGCACCGACCTCCAGCCCGGCCCGCGTGAACTCAGTCACGAAGGCGTCTCGTTCAAGTCGGACGAGAAGGGCAAGGCGAAGTACGTGAGCGAGGCGACGACGGGCCTGGCGCCCACTGGCACGCTGCGCTACCACGACTACGCGGGTCCCGACGGGCAGAAGCTCTCCTTCGAGGCGTACGGCGACGACGCCAAGTGGGAGGTGGCGAAGGGGCTTACCCTGGACCGCAACCAGGTGACGATCTACCACCAGAGCGACGACGCCTGACCCCGTCCCCCGCCCCACCCCACCAGGGAGCCCACGCTGATAGCGCATATCGAGGTGCCGTTCGTCGACGTCTCGGCGGCCTCGCTCACCTTCCGCCCCGACGCCCCGTCCATGCCGGTCCTCGACCTTCTCGAACGCGACGCCGGCCCGCTGCGGCTGTCGCTGCGCCTCCTCGGCGCCAGCCACCAGGCCGTCGTCGCCACCCCTGACGGGCTCATCGCCGAGACCCTCGCCTACCGCTCCGACTTCGCCCCTGACCTCCCCGAAGCGTTCAGCCAGCGCGTCGGCTCCTGGCGGCACCGGTACGAGTGCCGGGTCGAGCGGCTCACGGTTCCCGAACTGCGCCAACGGGTCCGGTCGCTGCGCGACCGGGCCGTCATGCGCACCGGGGAGCCGGACCTGCTGGTGGGGGTGTTCGGGGACGACCTGGACGCGCTCACCGCGCTCGAGGTCACCGGGACGGCGCCGCTGTCGTGGCGGACCGTCCACACCTACCCGCAGTACGGCGAGGTCGTGACGACGCACAGCACCGTCGTTCCCGACAGCGCCGCCGGAGCCGGCGGCGCTGTCGTACCGTCTTGATGGCCGTGCGCCCGTAAGCTGAACCGACTCCCCGACAGGACGACCCGAGGAACACCGATGACCTATCAGCACCCGGCCCCTCCGCCGCCCGCTTCACGCGGCCTGAACTGGAAGCACTGGACGGCGATCGCCGTGGTGCTCGTCCTGTGCTGCGGCGGGGTGTTCCTGATGAACACCAACTTCTCGAACCCGACGGACACGATCCGCGACCATTACACGCGGGCCGCGAACCTCGACGAGGGCGGCGGGAGGGCGTACACGTCGAGCGCGTCGCCGGCGACGGTGGCCGACCAGATCGACGACGACGCCGAGGCCCGCTCGGAGCGGTCCTCGAACGGCGTCTACTACCTGCAGTACTCCAAGCACATCGTGGCCGTCTCGCCCTACAACGGCGGCTCGAAGATCCTGCTGCACGACTACCGCAGCGGCTACAACCACTACTCCTCGGTGTTCGTCCTGTGGGGATGGTCGTCGTCCCCGCCGTCGCCGTTCCGCGGCGGCGGACCCGGCTCCGGTAAGTAAGCCCGAACCCATCCCAACCCAGTCAAGGAAAGGCAGCCCATCATGTTCGCACTCGGAGAGCAGGTCTTCGGAGGGTTCGGGACCGACGTCGTCGGCGCGATCGCCTACAGCGCCATCGGCATCGCGCTGATGGTGCTCGGATTCTTCATCGTCGACTGGCTCACCCCCGGCAAGCTCGGCGAGCTCATCTGGACGCACCGCAACCGCAATGCCTCACTCCTCCTGTCCTCCAACCTGATCGGTGTGGGGCTCATCGTCGTCGGCGCGATCTGGGCGTCGGAGGGCAACCTCGTCGAAGGCGTGGTCTCGACGTTCGTGTTCGGCGTCATCGGGCTCGGCGCGATGGCCGTGGCGTTCCTGATCCTCGACGCGATCACGCCCGGGAAGCTGGGCGCGCTCGTCGTGGACGAGGAGCCGCACCCGGCGGTGTGGGTCAGTTCGGCGATGCACCTCGCGCTGGGCGGGGTCATCGCGATGGCGCTGTCGTAGAGCAGGCGCAGGAATCTTGACGATTGAGGCCGCCCCTCAGCAGGTAATGCCGGCGCGCCGGGTCCGCCTGGCGCGCTTCGGTCTGCTCGCGACCGCGTTCGCGGTGTCGGCGTGCGGGCTGGTGTACGAACTCGCGCTCATCACGTTGGGCGCGTATCTGGTCGGGAACACCGCGAAGCAGGCGTCGATCGTGCTGGCGGTCATGGTGTTCGCGATGGGGCTGGGGGCGCTCGCGGCGAAGCCGCTGCGCCGCTGGCCGGCGCTGGCGTTCGCGGCGGTCGAGCTCGCGCTGGCGCTGCTGGGCGGGTTCAGTGTGATGCTGCTGTACGCGGCGTTCTCGTGGACGGACCTGTACAGCCTGCCGCTGGTGGTGGTCGCGGCGGCGATCGGGCTCTTGATCGGCGCGGAGATTCCGCTGCTCATGGAGTTGCTGCAGCGCATCCGGGAGCAGGCCGCCGGCGCGGCGGTCGCCGACTTGAACGCGGCGGACTACCTGGGCGGGCTCATCGGCGGGCTCGCGTTCCCGTTCGTGCTGCTGCCGTTCTTCGGGCAGATCCAGGGGGCGCTGCTGGTCGGCGCGGTGAACGCCGTCGCGGGCGTGGTGCTGGTGTGGATCCTGTTCCGCGACGACCTGCCGAAGGCCGCGAAGCAACTGCTCGCGCTCGTCACGGGGTTGACGGCGGTCCTGCTGGTGGCGGCGTTCGTGTACACGGACCGGTTCGAGACGGCGGCGCGGCAGGCGCTGTACGCGGCGCCGATCGTGTACACCGAGGACAGCCAGTACCAGCAGATCGTCATGACGGAGGCCGCGTCGCCGTTCGGGGAGCGGGACCTGCGCCTGTACCTGAACGGCGACCTGCAGTTCTCCTCAGTGGACGAATACCGGTACCATGAGGCGCTGGTGCACCCGGCGATGCACGGCCCGCACGAGAACGTCTTGGTCCTCGGCGGCGGCGACGGCCTCGCGGTGCGCGAGATCCTGCGCTACCCCGACGTCGAGTCGGTGACCCTGGTCGACTTGGACGGCGCGGTCACCGACCTGGCGCGCCACTTCGACGACCTGGTGGCGCTCAACGGGAACGCGATGAACGACCCGAAAGTGGAAGTGGTGAACGCGGACGCGTTCACGTGGCTGCGGGAGCAGACCGGCACTTGGGACACCATCATCGTGGACATGCCCGACCCTGACGCGACCGAGACCGCGAAGCTGTACTCCGTCGAGTTCTACGGCCTCGCCACCGCCCACCTCAACGAGACCGGCCGGATGGTCGTGCAGGCCGGTTCGCCGTACTTCGCGCCCAAGACGTTCTGGACCATCGCGTCCACGCTCGAAGCCGCCGGGTACGCGACGAGCCCGTACTGGGTGTCGGTGCCGAGCTTCGGCGACTGGGGATACCAGCTCGTGCAAGCGAACGGCGACGCCCCCGCCCTCGGGCTCGACACCTCCGTGGGCCCGTTCCAGTCCCTCACACCGGAACTGATCGAAGCCGCCCAGGTCTTCCCGCCCGACCGGGCGCGGATGGACATGGAGCCGTCCACGTTGATGCACCCGGTGATCCTCGACCGCGTCGAGTCGGAATGGAACAACTACTGACCGCCGTCCCGGGCCGCCTGACCGCGCTTGTCATGAGCGTGGGGCGCCCCCGGCTGCTCGCGGCGCCGCCCTGCCGCCCGGCCTGAACCGCACCGGGAACCCCGCTGGCCCCCCTGCGCTATCCTGGCGCTGCCCAGCCCCCTTCGTCCAAAGGAAGACCGATGACAACTCAACAGAACCCCCACCTCGTCTCCGTCAGGCTGAGCACCGGCTTCGCGGTCCTCGAAATCGTCCTGGGCGCGGTCCTCGGCCTCGTCGGCGTGCTCGTGATCCTCGCCGGTGGCTTCAGCGTCTGGATCGTCCTCGGACCCCTGTTCCTGATCATGGGCATCCTCTCGCTCAGCAAGCCCTACTGCACCTATGACACCGCGACCGGAGCGCTGTACCTGCACTCGCCGCTCGGCATCAAGTACACGTACGGCGCGCCGAAGGGCGAACGCGTCTACTTCGACCGCGCCACGTCCAAGGTCATGCGGGCGCGACAGAACGGCGCCCCCCGTAAAGTGAGCATGTTCAGCGTCAACCGCGAAGAACTCGCCCGCCTCATCTCTGTACTCCCCCAGGCCTGACCCGACGACACGAGCGGGGCGGCGGACTCCACCCGGTCCACCGCCCCGCTGCCCCATGCATGCGGCCGCGATGCCGCACGGCGGGCGGCCGACGCCACTCACGCCTCAGGGTTCTCGATGAGCTTCTTGGCCTGTCGGAGTATCCAGGGACACCACGGGTCATTCCTCCACGCGCCGAGCCACTCCGGCGCGAACTCGGGCTCCTCGGTGAACCGGCAGATCTCACGCGGCCCCGCCCCGTCATTGCAGGTGATCCGGAACTCCGGCGGGAGCAACGGGTGACCGCCGTTGTTCGGCCCGGTCCGGAAGACCGAGAACACCGCTGGCCCCCTTGCGAAGTCGCCGAGCCAGCCGTTCTTGTCGGGATCGGGTTCGCCGTCGGCCAAACGCGTCTCAGCCATCGCAGAACCGGACCTTCCCCATGTCCGCCTGCCGCTCCTTGAGCAGGCTGCCGTTGTCGAAGACGTGAGCGGCGCAGTCCTTCGCCCACGCACGCCACTCCGCGGACCGCGACCGCCAGCCTTCACCCCAGGTGGCGTGGATCAGCCCGGAGTTCAAGCCGGAGACGATCAGGACGATGTCCGCTTGATTCCCGTTGGCGCACACTTGGAACGCATCCGGCGATTCTGCACTCAGCGCGTGCACCCAGAATTCGTGTACTCCATCGGTGAAACCACCGCGCACCAACGGATCTGGATTCGGACTCGGCGCGGACTTTCCATTCTCTGCTCGCAACATCGTTGTCCCCTCTCCTGCGGAACGAATCGCGATGTGTCGACAGTAGGGCGACTCCGAGGTCGATTCAATAGCAAAACCGCAGGTCAGAGGGTGGCAGTTGGCGCACTGCCGTGGGCTGCGGCCGCTGGCTGTGGCGCGTGGAGTACGCCCACAGGCCACAGCCGAACGCCACATCGAACTGAGGTGCGTTGAGGGTTGTGCAATCCGTAGCCGTTGCTTTACTGGAGAGATGCGTAACGACGCGACGCGCCAGACTCCCATGCGGCGCAAACTCATCGGCAGGAAACTCAAGATCGCGCGCAAGCAAGCGGGCTACTCCATGCGCCATCCGGAGGTCACCGCGAGGGCCGGATCGACCCGGACCGTCCAGCGGTTGGAGGACGGCGAAGCCACCACGCTCTCCTTCCCCGTCATCGGATCCCTGTGCGATCTCTACGGGATGCCGAAGGAGGAGAAGTTCGAGCTGGAGCGGCTATGGAGGCTCGGACCGGCGACGACCTGGACGCAACCGAGGGGTCGGAGCCTCTTCGGGTTCAGTGCATTCAACGAACTCTTGCTCCATGCCAGCGAGGTTCACCAGTACGAGTCCACCTTCGTGCCGGGGCAGCTCCAAACGGAAAGCCATATGCGGATGCTTTTCGGTCTCAACCCCGGACTCAGCGAAGCCGAGGTGGAGCAAGAGGTTCACCTCCGACTGCAAAGCCAACGACCGTTCTGGCAGGGCACCGAGCCACAACACCACTTCCTGGTGAGCGAGGCCGTGCTGAGGTTCGGATGCGATTCCGAACAGATCAACCGCTTGGTCGAGGCGGACGATCTCAACTACGCGACTGTGAGCTACCTCCCGTTCTCAGGGGGACCGCCGCCGCTCCTGTACCTGCCGTTCATCCTGCTGTCCTTCCCTGCTGAGGACGACCCGGACATCGTCTTCGTCGAGGCGCAGAACGCCTACCTATACTTCGAGGAGGCCGAGTCCGTCCGGTACTACCGCAATGGACTCGATTCTGTGGAAGGCCTGGTCAGGCCGATTAAGGAGTTCAAGCTATGAGCCAAGCCGGGTGGCGCAAGTCCAGCCGAAGCGGCGGCGCGCAGGACTCTGCGTGCGTTGAAGCCCGTCCAGCCTCCTCCGGCTTCCAGGTGCGGGACAGCAAGCTCGGCGACGAGTCCCCGATTCTCGATCTCGGAGCCGCCGACTACACCGGCCTCCTCCGCGCAGCAGGCCGCGACTGACGCACCCAAACCCAAGCAGGCCCGAGCGCGTCAGCGTTCGGGCCTTCGCCGCATATACGAGTCTGAACTTGACCGGCCTTTTGCGGGCTTCACGGACGTATCCACTCACCGTTCGACCAGGCAACGACGAGGCGGCGGGGCCGGGGTGGAGGGCGCGTTCTCGGTTTCGCTTGGGGCGCAGCCGGATCGGCTTGACGCCAGATACAAACATGAGACGCTTCTGCGCGTGTGGGTGATGACACCCCGGGCTGCTCGAGGGATGATTGACGTACGCACAGGGATACGGAAAACGTACAGGTGTCGAGTAGGTGCACGCAGACTACGCCAAGCCTCTCGCCGACTCACAAACCGGACCGATTCCGAGACCGCAACCTCACCAGGATGCTGGTCTCAGTCCCCGAGTGCTATCGGGATCCGCAGCTGACCACGGCCCTCAGAGGCCGTGCTGGGTGGGAGATCGCCGGTCGGGATCACCCCGGCCGGAGGCAATGCTCGGAACGAGGCATACGAAGACGACCGGTACGACCGTCGAGGCATGTGCAGGCCTGAGCGGATGAACCAGTCGAGTGCGGGCCCGCCCCACAGCCAGGTCCGCATGGTCGGTATCGCGCCTGCGAGTTCATTACTGCGGGAGTGCGAGAACGTCATCGAACGGAAGGAGTGATCGGGGAGTCCGCACAGGACACCACATTGTCAGAAGCTTGCGGCCTCCATCGCACCCGCTTGTCCATCAAGAGGAGCCATGGCAAGTTACAACCAGTTCGATGATCTCCGGTCGGAGGAGTCCATCGGTGCGGGCTTGCGGGCCAGGTTGATTCGTGCGGTGCCGCCTGTTACCGGCAAGCAGCTGAAGGACAGGTCTCGTCCGGGTGAGTTAGCATGGCGCCGTGACATACAGCTTCTTCCTCCTCGGTTAGCGCTCCGCTAGCCGTCCAGAGGGAACACCCGTGGCTAGCGAAGTGGTGCGGCTGCCCGCCGCTCCAGGTCGCTCACCCGGAGCTTTGTCATGTCACCGAACCGTCCTTCGACGGTGGGCTCGTCTACGCCCGATTCACCGGAACATCAGCCCTTCTTCGCCAGCACCGTCAACGGACTCGAGCACCTTGCCGCCGCAGAACTCACCGAGCTCGGATGCCAGGTCGATTCCATCAGGAAGCGCCAGGTCCTGCTCACGACTCCCAAGCCGTGCATGGCCGATCTGCCACGGACGGTCGACGACCTGCTGATTCAGATCGTACGAACTGCCGATCCCGGGCCTACCAAGGCAGATCTGCAGCGTCTGCCTCTCCTACTTGATGCTGCCGACCTGCGGCCGATCAAGTCCGACTTCGATCACGGCGATCCGGTGCTCACCGTTTCGGCGTCGATGATCGGCCGGCGCACCTACAACCGCCACGACCTCGAGGACGCGATCGGCTCGTTTCTGTCCGAGCGACTCGGAGCACAGTTCGCCACCCGACGCGGCGGCCTCCGCCCTCCGGCCGGTGCCGCCGAATGGCGCGCGGTGCTCTCGCCTGAGGGCCTCCTGCTGGGCTACCGAGGCCGCCGACCGCCACTCCACCGCCGTGCCTGGAAGACCGCATCGGTTCCCGGCACGCTGCATCCGCCGGTCGCCGCGGCAATGGCCCGGCTCGCAGGGATGGAAGCGGGGATGACCGTGCTCGATCCCTGCTGCGGGGCCGGAACGATCCTCGTCGAAGCCCGCGACCTCACCCCCGGCGCCGGCTTCATCGGTTCCGACCTGAACCCGGAGGCACTTACCGCCGCGGCGCGCAACGCGCAGCACCTCACCGGCATCGCCTTCGCCGAGTCTGATGCCGCTCGGCTGCCGATACCGACCGGCGGCATCGATCGGATCGTGACCAATCCGGCTTGGGGACGCCAGGTTGCCATGCCACGGCGTTTCCCTGCGCTCCTGACGGAGTGGCGGCGGGTCATCGCCGACGACGGGCGGCTCGTGTGCCTGGTGCCACCGGAGTTCTTGTGCCATTTCGAAGCTGAGCGATCAGGCTGGCGAGTCATCGAGCGCCACCAGCTCAGCCTCTCCGGCCAGCACCCGGTCATTGCCGTGGCAGAACCGAGGTGCCGATGAACGCGGCCTCGAGTGAACGAGTCAGATCGCGACGCGCGCCTGCAGGCTCCGCCGGGCGGCAGCGATCGGGTCGCGGGCGCAGCGAGGGCCGCGGCGCGTCACCACTGCTCGAGGCTGAAGGCGGCCAGGAATCCGAGGACCGCGATCAGCCCAGTCCACAAGTGGGCGTCGTCGAAGGCTTCGGGAATCATCGTGTCGGCGATCATCGCCAAGATCGCGCCGCCCGCCAGCGCGGTGATCGCAGCCAGGGCCGAAGTCGGGGCGTCGCCGAGCAGGCTATAGCCGAGTATCGAGGCCAGGCAGCTCGCAAGGGCGATCGCGCTCCACAGGCCGAAGACATAGACGCGGCCTCGCCCGGCCCGCCGCATACCAGCGGCGCTCGAGAGTCCTTCAGGGACGTTGCTGATGAACACCGCGACCACGGTCGTCACGCTGACCGCCCCGCCGCCCAGCAGACTGGTGCCGATGGCGATTGACTCGGGGATGCCGTCCAGCAAGGCCCCCAGGGCGATCGCCGTGCCCGACCCGGGGTGGGCGTCCTCAGAGGGCTGCAGCTCGCCTGAGCGCTTGCGGTGGCGTGCGCCCCGGCGCGCGAGCGCTACGTTGGACAGCGTGTAGGCCAGGGCTCCGGCGACCGCTCCAAGCGAGGTCGGCAGCAGGCCGCCGCGTTCGTTCGCGTCGGCGATGAGGTCGAACGACACGGCAGAGAGCAGCACCCCGCCGCCGAATGCCATGACACTCGCGATGACTCTCGGCGGCACGCGGACCAGGTACCCGGCCAGCGCGCCCATGACCAGGGCGGAACCCGCGAGCAGGCCCCAGCCGCCCGCGCTCAGCCACCCGGGCACGTCGTACCGCCCTCGACGACGCGGTTTCGTATGCGCTCGACCATGCCCGACAGCCTAATGCGGCGGGCCCCGGCGCGCTCGGTTCGCAGGGCGTTCCTCGTCGGCGGCGCCCCGGGGGGCAGGGGGGCCGGACGGCTGGGCGGATTCTGAGGATGGTTGCAGCACTGCTGGTCTCGCTGGTGTCTAGCTGGGTGCCCGGCCCGCCAGACCGGCCCGCGCGCTGAGGGATCAGGCACGCAGTTCGGCCAGGTCCTCGTCACTCAGAGTCAGCTCCCCTGCGGCGAGGTTCTCCTCAAGGTGCGCGAGCGAACCGGTGCCCGGGATCGCCAGCGCCACCGGAGATCGCGCGAGCAGCGTCGCGACCGCTACCTGCACAGTGGTGGCGCCCAAGCGTGCGGCGACCTTGCCGAGCCGCTCCTCGTCGAGCGGGTTGCCGCCGCCGCCGATCGGGAAGAACGGCACATACGCGATCCCGGCCGCCTCGCATTCGGCGAGCAGCCCGTCGTTGTCGGTGTGGTTCTGCACGGCCGCGACAGGGGCGATGGCGCGTGCCTCTCCGAACTGCGCCGCATCGACATTGCTGACGCCGAGGTGCCGGATCAGTCCTGCATCGCGGAGCTCGGCCAGTGCGGCGAAACGCTCGGCGATCGACTCGCCGCCGGGTCCGGTCATGCCGCCCACTCGTAGATAGACCAGGTCGAGCCGTTCCAGGCCGAGGGTGCGCAGGTCGGTTTCGACGAGGCCGCGCAGTTGCTCCGGCGTGGCCTGGTGGCTTGGCCTGCCGTCGGGGCCGGGCATTGGTCCGACCTTCGTGGCGATGACCAGGTCGTCGCGGTAGGGGCGCAGTGCCTTGCGGATGAGTTCGTTCGCGCGCACGTCGCCGCGTCCGTAGAACCCGGCGGTGTCGATGTGGTCCACGCCGAGTTCGACGGCGCGCTTGAGCACGCGGATGCCGGTCTCCGGATCGCGGGCCGGGCCGTTGAAGGTGCCCATGGCCAGGCGCATCGCGCCGAAGCCGAGCCGGTTGACGGGGCGGTCGCCGCCGAGGGTGTGCGTCGTGTTCGTCATGTGCTCCATCGTCGCCGCACGCGGGCCGGGATGCGAGGCAGTGGCAGCAAGCTGCCACGGGTGCGAGACTGGAGCGATGCGCGAGGAGCAGGTCCTTACCGTTCGGGGCGATGCCGAGCTGATGGTGCGCGCCGGTCATCTCTTCCATGCGGCGCGCACCGAATTCATTTGTGCGGCAAGGGATCTGAAGACATGGTCGCAGCCGGAGGCGCGGGCGTCGATCGGGAGGCGGATGCGCGCGGCTGGGTTCTCGACCCGCAAGCTGCTCAGTCCGGTCGCGCTGGCTGACGAGGAGGCGCGCGAGCATCTGCGGCATGTGCAGGCGCGGGGTGCGGTCGTGCGGATCAGCGGCTCGCAGCTGCCGCACGAGACGATCATGATCGACCGGCGGGTGATGATCCTCGCCGGGCGAGCGACCGGCGGCGACCGCGAGTACACCGTGACGACATCGAAGGCGCTGGTCGACGGCGTCCATTCGCTGTTCGAGGCGATCTGGGACGGCGCTCTCGGCCTCGACGCCTACCTGCGGAGCGACGTCCCCCACCTGGACGAGGAGGGGCGCATGGTGCTGGAAGCGCTCGGGGCGGGCCTCACCGACGAGTCGGCGGCGAGGCGCCTGGGCGTCTCCTTGCGCACGTACCGGCGTCGCGTGGCTGCGCTGATGGCGAAGCTGGAGGCCGATTCGCGCTTTCAGGCGGGGTTGCGCGCCGGTGAGCTGGGCTGGTCAAGCTGATCACTGCTTCGCCTTTCGTCGACCGGGGATCGCGGCGGCGATGCCGGCGAGCAGCATGACGGCGACGGGGAACAGGAGCCAGTCGCCGAGGCGGCCGTAGACGGTCTCGACGTGGCCGGTGGGGACGTCGGCGATGGCGAGGCGGTCGTCTTCGGCGAGCACCGCTCCGGAGGCGTCGCTGACGGTCATCAGGCCGATCTGGCCGGCGCGCACGAGCGAGAAGCCCTGCTCGACACCGCGGGTGACGGCGACGCGGCTGTGCCACCATCCGTCCACAGTGAAGTCGAGGGCCGGGGCGAGGACGAGGCCGGCGTCCTGGTCGCCGTAGGCGGCCATGGTCGCGGTGTAGTCGAGGTCCTTGCAGATCGTCAGCGCCCACCGTTCGTCGGCGACGAAGACCGGGCCGGCGTCCGACGCGGTCATCCAGTCCTCAAGGCCTGGAATGAGATGCTGCTTGTGGTACTCGCCCGTCGCGCCGCCGTCGGCGGGGATCCAGACGGCCGCGTTGAACGTGTCCTCGGGGTAGTCGATCGCGAGGCCGAGCACCAGGTCGATGCCGGAAGCGGCGGCGACGGCGGACCACCGCTCGAGGTACGGGCCCGCCGCTTCGGCCGACACGTGGAAGATCTTCTCCGAGAGCACGAGTACGTCGAGGTCGTCGCCCGCGCCGATGCGGGCGATCTCGGCTTCATAGGCGGCGAACAGGTCGTCGGCCTTGGCGGTGTCCACGTCGATGGAGTCCTGGTCGGTGGGCAGTGCGAGCGCTCCGGCGCGGATCGTCTCCCCTTGGTCGACCGGCCGGGCGAGGCCGTAGACGAGGGTGGCGGCCAGGCAGGCGGCCGCGGTGGCGGCGATGCCGATGCGGGCCTTGCGGACCGCGCCGGGGGCGAAGGCCGTCGCGATCGCGGCCGGTACTGCCATGAGCAGGAACGTGAGCCCCCAGATGCCGGTCACCGAGGCCAGCTGCAGCACCGCCGCGACGTCGGCCTGGGTGTAGGCGAAGCTCCACCACTCGCCGCCGGCTTCCGCGTTGACGACCGAGCCGACGTATTCGACCGCGACCACCCCGGAGGGGAAGGCCAGGAACGCGAACCAGTGGCGGCCGCGGCGCGCCAGCGCCCGGTACAGGAGCGTGACGGCGGTGTACATGCCGGTGAACATGACCGCTGAGACGACGAGGAACACCGGCGGCATCTCGAGCGATTCGGCCAGGTACCGCCAGATCCGGGCGGTGCCGCCGAGCCAGGCGGCTTCGGCCGCGAGGAGCGCGGGCCAGAAGCCGAGGCGGGGCACGACCAGGAGCAGCGGCGCGGGGGCGAGCCACATGAGCCACGAGACGGGTTCGAGGGCGAAGCCGAACGCGAGCATGAGGGCGGTGGCCGCGGCGGCGGCGACCGCTGCGGGCCAGGGGCGCTTAGGCGAGGATGCCATTGAGGAGCCTTTCGAGGGAGTCGTGGCAGAGTTCGCGGAAGTCCTCGTCGCTCAGGGCGATGCGGCCGCCCTGGTGGAGGGCGACGAGGCCGTAGACGTTCGCGGTGAGGGTGAGGCCGACCTTCCAGGAGTCGGTCGGGGCGAGGGTGCCGTTCGCGATCCCGGCGTCGACGATGCCGGTGAGCAGGCCGAACAGGCGGGAGCGGCCGCCGCTGAAGTCGGCGGGGAAGGTCCGGGCGCCGTCGCGGGGCTCGATGAACATGAACGCGAACTGGCGCGGGTGGTCGAGCGCGAGATCGACGAGGTCGTCGACCGCGCCGTGGAGGGCCGCCACGGTGTCGGCCGGGATCGCCTTGCGGCTCAACCGGTCGTAGGCGTCGTCGAACAGGTCGTCGGCGACGCGCGCCAGCAGGGCCTCGCGGTTCGGGAAGTGCCGGTAGACGGCCATGGGCGACAGGCCGAGGGCGTCGCCGATCTTGCGCATGCTCACCGAGGCGCTGCCGCCTGCGGTGACCAGGTCCTTTGCGGCGGCGGCGATCCGCTCCGAAGTCGAACTCATGTTTACACCATACACAAGGATGTTTACGCCATAAACACACGTGCCGCGGAAACACCGGAGCCGGGCCCGGACGCGGCGTGCGTCCGGACCCGGCTTCGCTTGGTGCGCCTAACCGTTCAGCAAAGCGGGCTCCTCCCCCGGCGGGGTCTCGGCGAGGTCGACGGTCTCGCGGAGTTCGACCGGGCTGAGGAACAGGGCCGCAATGAACCCTGCCGCGGCGATGCACGCGGAGATGAGGAACAGATGCCCGGTGGCGTCCCCGTAGGCGGCGCGCACGACCTCGGCGACCGGGGCGGGCATGGCGTCCAGGTTCAGACTCGACGAGCCGCCGCCGGCGGCCTCGATGCCGAGGGCGGCCAGGCCGGAGGCGATCGTGTCCGCGACCTGGTCGGCGAGGACCGCGCCGAGCACGGAGACGCCGACGGTGCCGCCGAGCGAGCGGAAGAACGTGATCGCGCCCGAGGCGGCGCCGAGCTCGCGCAGCGGGACCGAGTTCTGGACGACGAGGACGAGGTTCTGCATGGACATGCCGACACCGGTGCCGACGAGGAACATGCCCGCGCCCATGAACACCAGGTTCGTCTCGTGGTCGATCGTGGCGAGCGCCGCGAACCCGGCGGTGAGGACGAGCGTGCCGGTGATGATGTAGGGCTTCACCTTGCCCGAGCGGGAGACCAGGCGGCCGGCGACGGCCGAGGCGACCATGACGCCGAACATCATCGGGATCGTGAGCAGGCCGGCCTCGGTGGGCGAGAAGCCGCGCGAGATCTGGAAGTACTGGCCGAGGAAGACCGCGCCGCCGAACATGGCCATGCCGACCGCGAGGCTGGCGACGGTGGCGAGGGCCGGGTCGCGGCGCTTGAGGACGTGGACGGGGACGACGGGCTCGCGGACCCTGGTCTCGACCACGACGGCCGCGCCCAGGAGGACCGCCGAACCCGCGACCATGGCGCCGGTCTGCCAGGAGATCCAGTCGAAGTCGTTGCCCACGAACGTGACCCAGAGGAGGAGCAGGCTGACGCCGGCGGCGATGAGGGTCGCGCCGAGGTAGTCGACCTTGGCGTCGGCGCGCTTGGACTCGGCGAGGTGGAGGGTGCGCGAGAGCATCCAGAACGCGGCGACGCAGATGGGGACGGCGAGGAAGAAGCACCACTGCCAGCCGAGCCAGTCGGCGTCGGTGATGGCGCCGCCGAGGAGGGGGCCTCCGACGGTGGAGACGGCCATGACCCCGCCGAGGTAGCCGTTGTAGCGGCCGCGTTCCTTCGGGCTGACCATGGCGCCGATGATGACCTGGACGAGCACCTGGAGGGCGCCCATGCCGAGGCCCTGGACGGCGCGGAGCGCGATGAGCTGGCCGGTGCTCTCGACGAGGCCGCACAGGAGCGAGGCGGCGGCGAAGATGACGATGGCGACCTGGAGCAGGCGCTTCTTGTCGAACAGGTCGGCGAGCTTGCCCCACACGGGAGTGGAGGCGGTGCTCGCGAGGAGGGTCGCGGTGACGACCCACGTGTACTGGGACTGGGTGCCTTCGAGGTCGCCGACGATCCGCGGGAGGGCGACGGAGACGACGGTGGACGAGACCATCGCGGCGAACAGGACCATGAGCAGGCCCGAGAGGGCGCGAAGGACCTCGCGGTGGGTCATCGGCGCGGGTGCGGCGGTTGCGGCGGTCAAGTGACGGCCTCCTAGGGTGTTGCTGGAGGAGGGCCGGGGGGTCGATGGGCGGCCCGGCGGCCGAGGACGAGACAGACGCGGTGTAGTGAACGCTGCGTCTCTTATTAGACGCTAGCATTTAGTGAACGATCCGTTCACTACTGAAGGGATGGCCGGTGACCGATTCCACAGCGAGCCGCCGACGCGGCGACGACCTCGAACGCGCGATCTTCGAGGCCGCCCTGGAGGAGTTGGCCGAGGTCGGCTACGCCAACCTCCGCATGGAGGCCGTCGCCGCCCGCGCCAAAGCGGGCAAGGCGTCGCTGTACAAGCGCTGGCCCGACCGCGCGCACCTCGTCCGCGCCGCGGCCCGCTACAAGGCCACCGAAGTTGACACGGACTTCGTGCCCGGCGACGACGTCCGCTCCGACCTCGAGAAGGTCATGCGGTACATCGCGCAGTACCAGGACGGGCCGTTCGGGGAGGCGATCCGCGGCTGGGTCGGCGAGCTCGGCTCCTCCCCCGCCGACGAGGCCGAGGCCGAGGATCTGCGCCAGCGCATCGAGACCCCGCGCATCATGGTCTTCGCGAAGATCCTCAAGCACGGCGTCGACCGGGGCACCGTCCGCCCCGAAGCGCTCCAGCCGCGAGTGGTCAACCTCGCCCCGAATCTCCTCACCCACTACTTCCTCACCCGCGGCCACGCCGCCCCGCAGCAGGTCATCGACGACATCCTCGACCAGGTCGTCATGCCCCTCGTCAGCACCGAGCATGAATGATGCAGAGCGTGAATCATTTCGCTCATGCAGCATCTCCGGCATGTCCGCGAAACCGCCGGTCGCCCTGACCTCGTCCCTGTCCTTCCAGCTCGGTGCGCTCGGCACCACCGTCGCCGACCGGTTCGCGGCCCGGATCGCACCCCTCGGCCTCGAACCGAAGCACGCCGGGCTCCTCGCACTCCTCGCGAACGGCCGCGCACGTTCCCAGGCCGAGGCCGCCGCGATCATGGGCGTCGCCCCGAGCCTCCTCGTCAACTTCGCCGACGGACTCGAAGACCTCAACGCGCTCACCCGCCGCCGCGACCCCGCCGACCGCCGCCGCCAAGTACTCGCCCTCACCGAGGAGGGCACGCGACTCCTGCAGGCCTGCAACCGGATCGCCGACGGCATCGACGCCGACCTCACCGCCGACCTGGCACCCGCCGACACCGCCGCCCTGCGCCGAGCACTTCCCAAGATGACCGGCTTCCCCGAGCCCGCAGACGACTGAGGGCCGGACCCGCGCGATGCGGGTCCGGCCCTGCGGCCGTTCGGATCAGCCCTTGACGCAGACGACCTGGCGCAGCCGCGCCACGATCTCCACGAGATCGGACTGGGCGGCCATGACCTCCTCGATGTCCTTGTAGGCGCCCGGGATCTCGTCGAGGACCCCGGCGTCCTTGCGGCATTCGACGCCCTCGGTCTGGGCGATGAGGTCCGCGACCGTGAAGCGCTTCTTCGCCGCGTTTCGGCTCATCTTCCGGCCCGCGCCGTGCGAGGCCGACTCGTAGGCCGCCCCCTTGCCGAGGCCCCGAACGATGAAGCTCGCCGCGCCCATGGATGATGCCCAGATCGCCCAGGCCCGCCCGGATCGCGCCCTTGCGGGTCACGAGAAGGTCCTGCCCGTCGTGCGTCTCCTCGGCCACGTAGTTGTGGTGCACGGAGATCTCAGGCTCGAAGCGGGCCTTCGGGAACCGCCTCGACTCCCTGAAGGTGATTCGCATCGCTTACGTCGAATTTACGTGACTCGAAGCGTCGGTCCATATACGCACAGTTGATCCATGTTCGACGCAACGCGACCAGAGGTCGCCTACCTCATCGGCCTACTGCAGACGGACGGCTCCCACTACGGCAGCCTCGACGCCAAAGGCAAAGTGACACTCGAGCTCGCTGCGCGCGACGCCGCGGTGCTCCCGCGACTCGCGGCCGTCATCCCCTGCTACACCTCGATCCGTACCCGAACGCGGGACACGAACTTCAGCAAGGCATACGAATCGGCCTGCCTCGGCTTCTTCGACCAGGAGGCTCGCAGGGCCATCGCCACGCTCGGGGTGCCGCCGGGCCGGAAATCGCGCACGATCGCACCGCCACCGCAGCCCTTCTCGAAAGCCGACTATGTGCGCGGCGTGCTCGACGGCGACGGCTCGGTCGGGTTCACCGCGAAAGGCTATCCGTTCGTGAGCCTCGTA
The DNA here is from genome assembly GCF_040674615.1 of Glycomyces sp. NPDC049804. Classification (NCBI taxonomy): domain Bacteria; kingdom Bacillati; phylum Actinomycetota; class Actinomycetes; order Glycomycetales; family Glycomycetaceae; genus Glycomyces; species Glycomyces sp. NPDC049804. The sequence continues at coordinate 72,352 of NZ_JBFAMQ010000004.1, read as the reverse complement.
ACCGCCAGCCTGGCCCTCGCCGAGTTCTTCTGCGGCGTCGTCAAGGAGGTATGCGGCGTCGACCGCACCCCGCGGCCGAACACGCGCGACGGCGTCGCGAACATCATGGTGGTCAACATCGCCGCCGCGAAACTGGCCCGCATGGGCGTGGCACTCCCCCGAAACCATCGGCATCGACCGCAAGCGCGAAGCGGCGGCCAAGGTGGCCGCCTGGGCGCCGGACCCGGCGAGAGCCGGTCGGTACGGCGTCGTCAGGAAGCGTTGGACCTCCGAAGAGGATCTGGTCGTGCTCGGCCATACGATCGCGGACGCAGCGAGGCTCCTCGGCCGTACTACGCAGAGCGTGAACCTGCGGCGGTGGCGGCTCCGCAACGCCAACGCCAATGCCGGGAGCGGGACCGGATGATGACGACAGGGGTCTTGGGGACTCCCCGAGATCGCACGCTATTGGAGGGCTTCGACGAGGAGGTCGGCGAGGGCTTTCGCGTACTCGCCGTCGGGGTCGTAGTCGGGGTCGAAGACGGTGAGGTCCATGCCGGCGCAGCGGTCGTCGGCGGCGCAGGTGGTGATGATCTGGCTCAGCTCGCCGAGCGAGATGCCGCCGGGCGCGGGGCCGTCGACGGCGGGCATCACAGACGGGTCGAGGACGTCGGTGTCCACATGGAGCCAGAACGTCGCCACGTCCCCCAGCGATTCCAGCGCCCACTCCGCGGAGCGTCCGATCCCGTTGGCGCGCAGCGCGGGCACGGTGCGCATGGCAACGCCGGAGGCTTCGAGCTCGACCCGGTGCGGGTCGTCCGAGCGCAGGCCCAGCACCACGAGGTGGTCGGTGTCCACATAGGGGCGCAGGCCGCCGATGTCGGTGAGGTCGGGCTGGCCGCGGCCCGTGGCGAGCGCCAGCTCCTCGGCCGCCGCCGCGCCCACGTACTGCGAGTTCCCGGGGTGGCGGAAGTCAGAGTGCGCGTCGATGAAGACCAGGCCGCGGTCCTGGCGGTCGCGTTCGGTGCGCCGCCGGGCCGCCAGCGCGGGCCCGAGCAGGATCGAGCAGTCGCCGCCGAGGACGAGCGGGAAGCGGCGCTCCTGCCACTGCCGTTCGACGCGGTCGGCGAGGCGGCGCGTGTACTCGGCGATGGCCTTGGCCTGGCCGACGCCGTCGCCGGGCCGCCAGGCGGAGGCGTCGAATCGGGGCGGGGTGAGGCAGCCGGCGTCGACGGCGTTGAGGCGCGAGAGGAGCCGGTGGTCGCGCAGCGCCCCCGGGGCTTTGGCGCAGCCGGGGACGGTGCTCGGTGTGGGCGGGCGCAGTCCGAGGTTGGAGGGCGCGTCGAGGACCGCGATGCGTCTCGTTCGAGTCGCTGGCAACGCCCACCTCCCACTCGGCACCGGCTTCGCTAGCTTGTCACAGCGGACCGCCTCGGCACCAGTTCCGGGGGTCCACCGAACGGCCGGACCTCCACGTCACGGTGTGGCGTGGAGGTCCGGGTGCGTCGTGCGGTGCTGGTGGTCCGGTCAGAAGAGGACGGCGCTGAGCTTGCGGCGGGCCTTGGCGACGGTCGGGTCGTCGGTCCCGGCGACGGTGAACAGTTCGACGAGGCGCTTGCGCAGGCGCTCGCGGTCGTCGCCGAAGTTCTTGGCCACCAGGGCGATCAGCCGCTCATAGGCGGCTTCGGCCTGCCCGGAGAGGAGCTGGAGGTCGGCGGCGGCGAGGGCGGCGTCGATGTTGTCGGGGTCGGCGTCGGCGATCGCGACGGCGTTGTCGGGCAGGGCTCCGACGCGGCGCAGCATGCGCACCTGCGCGAGCCCGGCCTCGGCTTCGCCGGACGCGGGGTGGTTCTTGAGGTACTTGTCGTACGCGGCTTCGGCGGCGTCGAGGTCGCCTTCGACCATGAGGTTCTCGGCGCTGGCGAGCTCGGGGTCGACCGGCTGGGGGACGTCGAGGCCGGCGGCCTGGGTGACGCGGCCGATCCATTGGCGCAGGCCCTGTTCGGACTGGGGGCCTTGGAGCAGGTCGAGCGGGCGGCCCTGCGCGAGTGCGACGACGGCGGGCAGCGACTGGAGCTGGAGGGCGGCGGCGAGCTGCTGGTTCTGCAGCACGTCGGCCTTCGCGAGCACCCATGCGCCGCCGGCTTCGGCGGCGAGGCGCTGGAGGAGGTCGCGCACTTGGAGGCTCTCGGGCACCTGGTCGGCCCAGAACGCGACGACGACCAGCGCGTCGAGGGAGCGTTCGAGCACTTCGCTCTGGACGGTCGCGTCGGTGACGTCGATGGCGAGGACGCCTCCGCCGCCGAGGCCGCCCTGTTGCGCCTGCTGCTGGGCGGCGGCCGCGAGGGTGCTGAGGTCGACGCCTCCGGAGAATCGTGACGGTACCTGGTCGCTCATGGTGGTGATTGTTCCATTCTCATCGGGGCCCGGGAGCGCGGGCCGGGTGCGTTGTGGATCGCGCGGCGGCGGGAATAGGCGGGGTCAGCGGCGTCCGGCGGCTTCGTCGCGGCCTTTGCAGGCGAGGCGGTCGGCGCGTTCGTTCCCGGGATCGCCCGCGTGGCCTTTGACCCAGCGCCAGTCGACGGTGTGGCGGGCGGCGGCCTCGTCGAGGCGGCGCCACAGGTCGGCGTTCTTGACCGGTTCCTTCTTGGCGTTGATCCAGCCGTTGCGCTTCCAGCCGTTCATCCAGGAGGTGATGCCGTTGCGCACGTATGCGGAGTCGGTGTAGAGCACGACGTGCATGGGGCGCTTGAGGGTCTCGAGGGCCTGGATGGCGGCCATGAGCTCCATGCGGTTGTTCGTGGTGGCCTTCTCGGCGCCGTACAGCTCCTTCTCGTGCTCGCCCCACTGGTAGTAGACGCCCCAGCCCCCCGGGCCGGGGTTGCCGGAGCACGCCCCGTCGGTGTAGATGACGGCGGTGTCCTCGTTCGCGTCCGGTTTCGGCATGACCGCCAGCTTAGTCCGCGAGCGCGGTGAGGGCCTCGATGGCCAGCAGGACGCCGATCACGAGGAACAGTCCGGAGGAGACGTAGCGGATGACCTTCTCGGGGATGCGCTTGGCGACCCAGGCGCCGGCGAAGACGGCGAGGAGGTCGGCGGCGAGCATGCCGGCGGTGCCGCCGAGCCAGACGCCGGAAGGGTGGTAGCTGGAGCCCATGCCCATGGCGATGATCATGGTCTTGTCGCCGAATTCGGCGAGGAACATGGCGGTGACGACGGTGAGCAGGCCGGTGCTTCGCTCCGTGATGGGGCCTTCGGCTTCCTCGTCGCCGCGTTCGGGTTTGAGGCCCCAGAGGCCGAAGCCGATGAACATGAGGGCGGCGGCGAGGCGGATCCAGTCGGTGGGGAGGAGGTTGCCGAGGGCGGCGCCGACGCCGACGGAGAGGCCGATGAGGGCGCCGATGGCGATGACGAGGCCGAGGATGACGGTGCGCATCCGGTATCTGGTGGCGAAAGTGAGGGCCATGAGCTGGCTCTTGTCTCCCATTTCGCCGAGGAAGACGGCGCCGAACGCGACGCCGGCGGCGATGAGCAGTGCTTCCATTGAGGGTGATCCTCCCAGTGTTCACGCCGGGAGGAGGGGACACAGCGACCTCGACCCGGCCGTACGGCCTTGGTCGAAGGTCTCGCTCGCCTCGGGGACCGAGGCCGTGCGGCCGGGTTCGGTCTCGGCGGAGCTTGCGAGCTGTAACCGAGGGGAACCAGTATGTCGACCGCAGCGTTGGGAGCTACTCCCCTTCTGCACGGGCAAGTCTACGCGGGGGCCCGTCGCGGCGCGACGGGCCCGGTGCGTGACGTGCGCCGCGGTCAGACTGCGGCGGGGGTCTTCTCGGGTTCGGGCGCCCGGTCCTTGAAGAGGCGGCGGAGGGTGAGGGGGCCGGCGAAGGCGGCGAACGCGGCCAGCGCGGTGGGGACGAGGAGGCCGGTGGTGATGCTGGTGGCTTCGGCGATGTAGCCGATGGCGGCGGGGCCGATGAGGAGGCCTGCGGAGCCGGACATGGAGATGAGGGCGATGTTGGAGGGCGTGCCGCCGGCTTGGCCGATGGCGCTGAACAGGACCGGGACGATGATGGCGATGCCGCTGCCGGCGAGGAGCCAGCCGGCCCAGGCGAGCGGGAGGCCGCCCGCTTGTCCGGAGGCGAGGACGAGGACGTAGCCGGCGGTGGCGGTGGCGCCGGCCCACAGGAGGGTGCGGCCGGGGCCGAGTGCGGCGCGGATGGGGTCGCCGAAGAGCCGGAAGACGGTCATGGCGACGGCGAAGACGGTGTAGGAGAGGGGCGCGAGCGCGTCGTCGGCCTCGAGGGCCTTGGCGGCGTGGAGGTTCGCCCAGTCGATCGCGCCGGATTCGATGAGGTGTCCGCCGAGGCCGAGGACGAACAGGGCTGCGAGGAGCAGTGCGCCGATGCGGCGGACGGGGGTTCCGCTGCTGCCGCCGGAGTTGTCTCGACCCGGTGGCGGCAGCAGCGGACGTGTGAAGGCGGCCATGGCCACCGCGCTGATGAGGGCGACGGCGAGGAGCACGGTCCGGCCGCCGAGGCCGATGCCGAGGGCGATGGCGGTGACGGCGCCCGCGAGGGCGCTGCCGAGGCTCCAGAGGCCGTGGAAGGCGGAGATGATGGGCCGCCCGTAGCGCTGCTCGAGTTCGACCGAGTGGGCGTTGATGCCGACCTCGATGAAGCCGACGCCGACGCCGTAGAGGGCCGCGCAGGCGAGGAGGGTGGTGTAGTTCGGGGCGAGGGCGGGGGCGATGAGCACGAGCTGCGTGGCGGGGGCGGTCCACAGGAGGAGCTTGCGGCTGGTGACGCGGTCGGCGATGCGGCCGGCGAGGACCATCGAGCCGAGGCCGACGAGCTGGATGAGCAGGAGCGCGGTGCCGAGCTTCGCTTCGCCGAGGCCGAGGCGGGCGTCGATGCCGGGCAGCGAGGCGGCCCAGGCGCCCATGACGAAGCCTGAGGTGGCGAAGGCGCCGTGGAGGCCGATGCGGGCGCGGCGGAGGTCGGGGGCGGTGGTCGCGGTGGGCACAGCGGTCGGTCCTTGCGATCGGGAGGCGGCGCACCGCCACGTTTTTGTTCTCGATATGAACATAACAACGGTCGCGGGCTGTCGTCAAGGGTTATGTTCAAGCCGAATACAAAAATCGGGAGGCTGGCATAATCCCTGCATGCCCCAGACGATGACCAGCGCCGACCTCCGCGTCCGCAACCAGGTCCGGCTGCTGCGCGCCGTCCACGACGCCGCCGCGCCGTTCACCCGGGCCGAGGCCGCGCGGCTCCTCGGCATCGGCCGCAACACCGCCGCCGCGCTCGTCGGCGAGCTCGAGCAGGCCCGCCTGCTGCACGAGGTCCCGGCCGAGAGCAGCGGCCGCGGGCGGCCCACGACCCTCCTCGTGCCCCATCCCGAAGGGCCGCTGGCGTTCGCGGTCGACTTCCGGGAGGACACGTGGACACTCGCGTCGGTCGCCCTCGGCGGCGCGATCACCGAGCTCGAATCCGGCGAGCACGACCGCACCCCGGCGGTGTTCGCGCAGATCCGCGCCGCCATCGCCCGGCACGAGGACGAGCGGCTGGCCGTCGTCGGGTTCGCCACATCAGGGCCGATCCGCGACGGGCACCGGCTGCACATCTCGCACTTGGGCTGGGACGAGGTGGAGCTGGGGACGCTCATCGGCGCGGACTGGCCCACGACCGTGATCGACAACGACGCGCGGCTCGCCGGGCTCGCCGAAACGCGGCGGGGCGCGCTGCGCGGCATGGGGACCGCGATGCACTTCCACATCGACTTCGACATCGGCGGGACGCTGCTGCTGGCCGGCGACGCGCAGCGCGGCGGGCACAACATCGCCGGGGAGTTCGGGCACATGCCCCTCACCGGGTCGGAGTTGACGTGCATGTGCGGGGTGCGCGGCTGCTGGAGTCTCGACGTGGGCGCGAACGCGCTCGTGCGGCGGTTCGGCGAGCAGCCCGGCTACGGCACGGGACGCGACCTGGCGCGGGAGATCCTGCGCCGCGCCGAGAACGGCGACCCGGAGGCCGGCGCGGCCCTCGACGAGAACGCCGCCGCGCTCGGCCGCGGGCTCGGCGCGCTCGCGAACGCGCTCGACCCGGAGGCGATCAGCCTCTCGGGCCTGGGGGTGGATTTGATCCGCTTGCGGCGCAGCCTGATCGAAGCGAGCTGCGCCGAGTTCCTGATGGCGTTCCGCCGCGACGAGCCGCCGCGGATCATCCCCGGCACGGTCGGCGACGCGGGACCGCTGACCGGCGCGGCCGAGATCGCGTGGGACGCGATCCTGACCCCCGAATGGGTGAAATCGCGGCAGTGAACGCGACACGCCCGGGTGTGCTGTCACACCCGGGCGCGATGATCGCGACAGCCCCTCGGGGAGGGCGGGGGTTCGGGATGGTCGTACAGGCCTTCCCGAACCCCCACCCACCCAGGGGAGCCCAGCATTGCCCCCGGGTCCGACAAGAAAGCCCGCCGTAACCCCGCCCCGCCGCAGCATCCACTCGAACGAGTGAGGGGCGGGCCCGACCGGGCCCGCCCCTCATCGCTTTCGCCTTGCGGCGCTCCCTAGATGCCGCCCTCGAGGTGGTGGTACACCTGGTTCCAGCGCAGCTCGCGCTTGAACTCGGTGGCGGTGGTGCCCTCGCCGATCACGACGAGCTCGAGGCCCGCGATCTCCGCGAAGTCCTCCATCACCTCGCGGCCGAAGGCCTGCGTGTACGAAGTGTGGTGCGGGCCGCCGGCGGTCAGCCAGGCCTCGGCCGCCGTCTCCAGGTCCGGGCGCGGCACCCACACGGCACGCGCGACCGGCAGGTTCGGCAGGTCCTCGTCGGGCTCGACCGTGTCGACCTCGTTGGCCACCAGACGCAGCCGCGTCCCGAAGTCCATCAGGCCCACCGCGATCGCCGGGCCGGGCGGCGCAGTGAAGACCAGGCGCACCGGGTCCTCCTTGCCGCCGATGCCCAGCGGGTGGATCTCCGCCGCCGGCTTCGCCGACGCGATCGTCGGGCACACCTCGAGCATGTGCGCGCCCAGGATCTGCGGGGTCTCCGAACCGAGGTTGTACGTGTAGTCCTCCATGAAGGACGTGCCGCCCTCGAGGCCCTGCGCCATGACCTTCATGACCCGCACGAGCACGGCGGTCTTCCAGTCGCCCTCGCCGCCGAAGCCGTAGCCGTCGGCCATGAGCCGCTGCACCGCGATGCCCGGGAGCTGCTTGAGCGCGCCCAGGTCCTCGAACGTGTCCGTGAACGCCTTCGCGCCGTGCTCCTCCAGCACCGAGCGGAGCGCCAGCTCGATGCGGGCCGCGTCGCGCAGCGACTCGTGCCGCTCGCCGCCGACGCGCAGCTCCGGCACCACGTCGTAGTCGGCCTCGTAGACCTTCACGAGGTCGTCGACGGCCTTGTCCTCGATGGTCGCCACGCGCTCGACGAGCTCGTTGACGCCGTACGTGTTCACCTCGACGCCCAGGCGGATCTGCGCCTCGACCTTGTCGCCCTCGGTCACGCCCACATAGCGCATGTTGTCGCCGAAGCGCACCAGCTTCAGGTTCTGGACCTCGTTCCAGCCCAGCGCCGCCCGCGCCCAGTTGCCGATGCGGCCCTGGACCCGCGCGTCCGCCCAGTGGCCCACCACGGTCTTGCGGCGGTGGCGCAGGCGCGTGAGCATGTACCCGAACTCGCGGTCGCCGTGGGCGGCCTGGTTCAGGTTCATGAAGTCCATGTCGATGTCGGCCCACGGCAGGTCGCGGTTGTGCTGCGTGTGCAGGTGCAGCAGCGGCTTCTGCAGGGCGCCGAGCCCGGCGATCCACATCTTCGACGGGGAGAAGGTGTGCATCCAGGTGATGACGCCGATGCAGGCGTCGTCGGCGTTCGCCTCCAGGAGGACCTTCTTGATCTCCTCGGGGGTGGTCAGCACCGGCTTCGCCACGACCTTGACCGGGATCGAGGGGGCCGCGTCGAGCCCGGCGATGATGTCGGCCGAGTTCTGGGCGACCTGCTCGATCGCCTCGGGGCCGTAGAGGTGCTGGCTGCCGGTGACGAACCAGAGTTCTTTCGTTTCCATGTGTGCTATTGCTCCTTGGAGGACGGCTGCTGGCCGTAGACGTTCTGGTAGCGGTCGTAGAGCTTGTCGATGTCCGCCTGGGGGATCGGGACCGGCTCGCCCAGCTGGCGCGAGATGTGGACGGTGCGCGCCACGTCCTCGGCCATGACGGCGGCCTTCACGGCGGCCTTGGGGTCCTTGCCGATGGTGAACACGCCGTGGTTCTGCATGATGACCGCCGGGGAGCGGTGCCCCCGCAGGGTCTCCACGATGCCCTTGCCGATCGCGTCCGAGCCGATGCGCGCGAACGGGCCCAGCGGGATCTCCCCGCCGAACTCGTCGGCCATCGCCGTGATCACGCACGGGATCGGCTCGGCCCGCGCGGCCCACGCCGTCGCGTACGGGCTGTGCGTGTGGACCACGCCGCCGACCTCGGGCATCTCCTGGTAGACCACGTTGTGGCTCTCCGCGTCCGAGGACGGCGCGAGGTCGCCGTCGAGGATGTTGCCCTCGAGGTCGGTGACGACCATCAGCTCGGGCTTCATGTCGTCATAGGAGACGCCGCTCGGCTTGATGACGATGAGGTCGGTGCCCGGGACGCGGCCCGAGACGTTGCCGCTGGTCCAGGTCACCAGGCCCCAGCGCAGGAGCTCGGCGTGCAAGTCGCTGACCTTGACCTTCATCTCCTCGACGGCCGCAGTCGTCTTGAACGTCATTTCGTTGCCTCCGTGGCGATCTTGTGCAGCGTGTGCAGGGCGCGCGAGCCGCCGCGGCCGAAGTGGTCGTGCAGCTCCGCGTAGACGGCGTACAGCCGGTCGTAGGCGTCGGCGCGGGCCTCGTCGGGAACGTAGGCGTTGCGCTCGACCTTGCCCATGGCCTCCGCGGCCGCCACGATGTCCGGGTAGGCGCCCGCCGCGACCGCGGCGTGGATCGCCGAGCCCAGCGCCGGGCCCTGCTGCGAGGTGAGGACCGTGATCGGCATGCGCAGCACGTCCGAGTAGGTCTGCATCAGCCACTTGTTCTTCAGCAGGCCGCCCGCGGCGACGAACTCCTCGATCGGGACGCCGGCCTTGACCAGGGTCTCGACGATCATGCGGGTGCCGAACGCGGTGGCCTCCACCAGCGCCCGGTAGATGTCCTCGGGCTTGGACTGCAGGCCCAGGCCGAGGATGACGCCGTGCAGGTCGTGGTCGACCAGGACGGAGCGGTTCCCCGAGTGCCAGTCGAGCGCGACCAGGCCGTGCTGGCCGACGGCCTGCCCTTCGGCGAGCTCGGTCAGGTACTGGTGGATCGAGATGCCGCGCCGCTCGGCCTCGGCGGTGTACTCGCCGGGGACGCCGTTCTTGGTGAACCACGCGAAGATGTCGCCCACACCGGACTGCCCGGCCTCGTAGCCCCACAGGCCCTTGGTGATGCCGTCGCGGACCACGCCGCACATGCCCGGCGCCTCGGTCAGGTTCTCGCCGTTGACGACGTGGCAGGTGCTGGTGCCCATGATGGCGACCATCTGGCCGGGGCCGACGGCCTTCGCGGAGGCGGCGGTGACGTGCGCGTCGACGTTCCCGGCGGCGATCACGGTGCCGGCGTTCAGGCCCGTCCACTCGGCGGCCTGCGCGGTGAGCTCGCCCGCCTTGTCGCCCAAGGGCAGCAGCGGGTGCTCCATCTTGGCGTTGAAGTCGGCGAAGTCGGGGTTGAGCGCGGCCAGGTACTCGCGGGAGGGGCGCTCGCCGTCCTGGACGATGCCCTTGTATCCGGCGGTGCAGGAGTTGCGGGTCTCCTGGCCGCACAACTGCCACACGATCCAGTCGGCCGCTTCGATCCAGCGCTCGGCGCGGTCGTAGATCTCGCGGTCCTCCTCGAGGAGCTGCAGGCCCTTGGCGTAGGCCCACTCCGAGGAGATCTTGCCGCCGTAGCGGGGCAGCCACGCCTCGCCGCGCTCGGCGGCGACGGCGTTGATGCGGTCGGCCTGGCCCTGCGCGGCGTGGTGCTTCCACAGCTTCGGCCACGCGTGCGGGCGGTCCTTGAACTCGTCCAGCTCGCACAGCGGCGTGCCGTCGGCGGTGGTCGGGAGGATCGTGCACGCGGTGAAGTCCGTGGCGATGCCGATGACCTGGTCGGGGCTCACCCCCGCGGCGGCGATGGCGGCGGGCACGGCGTTGCGGAGGACGTCGACCCAGTCCTTGGGCGACTGGAGCGCCCAGCTGCGGCCGAGGCGGACGCCCGAGCCCGGGAGGGCCTCTTCGATGGCGCCGTGCTCGTACACGTGCTCGGCGCTGGCCAGCTCGCGGCCGTCGGCCACCGATGCCACGACGACCCGGCCGGACAAGGTGCCGAAGTCGATCCCGATAGCAACGGCATCGTTGTCGCTGCCCGTCATTGCGCCTCCTTGGGGGTGCTCGTTTTCGACACGTTCGTCGAGGTCCACAAGTAAAAAGTGATCGCTCACATGATGCTGTTCCACCGGTGGGCGGCGGCGTGTGCACAGAGTTGGATCCCCAACAACCTAACGCATTCACACGTTCGGTACCAGCAGTGGTCCGATGAACGGGAGGCGGAACCGGAAATACCGGATCGATTCCGGCCGAGCGGAGCGCAGGGGTGTGACCGAGGTCCCTCAGCACATCTTTTCACGGAGCACATCGTACAGCGTACGAGATTACCTGCGGAGGCCCACGGGTATTCGCCGGACCGGGACCCGGCCGCGCCGCGGCCGGGCTGGAGCGGAAGGACGATCCGATGAGCAAGCCGGGACAGCAGCAGGAACCCCCCGGAATGACCGAGGAGATGACCCCGAAGCCCAAGGACGCCATGGAAGGTTACGAGGGCCGCGGGCTGCTCAAGGACCGCCGCGCGCTCATCACCGGCGGCGACTCGGGGATAGGCCGGGCCGTCGCGATCGCCTTCGCGAAGGAAGGCGCCGACGTCGCCATCGCGTACCTCGACGAGCACGAGGACGCCGAGCGGACCGCCGAACTCGTCGAGGCCGAGCACCGCCAATGCGCGCTGCTCCCGGGCGACCTCGCCGACCGCGACCACTGCCGGGAAGTCGTCGACCAGACCGTCAAGGCCCTCGGCGGACTGGACCTGCTCGTCAACAACATCGCGACGCAGACACCCGTCGAGCGGCCCGAGGACATCACCGACGAGCAGTGGGAGCACACGTTCAACGTGAACATGCACAGCTTCCACCGCGTCACCAGGGCGGCGCTGCCGCACCTGGGCGAAGGCGACGCGATCGTCAACTGCGCCTCCGTGAACGGACTGCGCGGCAATAAGACGCTCATCGACTACTCCGCGACGAAGGGCGCGATCATCGCCTGGACGTACTCGATGGCGCAGGCGCTCGCGCCGCGCGGCATCCGCGTCAACTGCGTCGCGCCGGGCCCGGTCTGGACGCCGCTGATCCCCTCCACACTGCCGGAGGACCACGTCGAAGGCTTCGGCGACAAGACGCCGATGGGCCGCCCGGCCGAACCGGACGAACTCGCGCCCTCGTTCGTGTTCCTCGCCGCCAACCGCATGTCCTCCTTCATCACCGGCGAGGTCATCGCCGCCCTCGGCGGCGAGACCATGCCCGGCTGACCAGCGGAAACGACACGTGCCGCGGCCGTTCTCGGCCGCGGCACGAACGCGCAGGTCGACCGCGGCGCGCCGGAAACGGTCGTACCCGTCGGTGAGGTTGCAACCGGGGGCCGGGGCGGGTCTCGGCGACGCTTGCGAGCCGTCGATTTGCACCGTTGCCCGATTCGCCGGGACCCTCCGTTCACGTCTCCCGCCCGCACAGGCGGAACGGCGGGCCATGGCCCGCCGTTCCGCGCCTCAGGCGTCGACTCACCGGTGGGTGAGCCGGCGCATCGCCTTCTTGCGCTGCCGCTGCACGGTCCTCGCGGCCGAACCGAAGACGTCCTTCGCCGCGGCCCAGCGCTTGCGGGCCGCCTTCCGCGCCGCCTTGCGCCGCAGCTCGCTCATCTTCATCGCCTCGCGGGCCGCGTCGCGCGCGGCCTTCGAAGACCTGCGGTGGTCGCGGTACATGTGCACCCCGATCACCGTCGCCGTCGCCGCCCCGGCCGCCGCGATCGCCACCGTGAACGGGTGGCGCCGCACCGGCGTGAACGGCCCGTGGGCGTGCGCCGCGTCAGGGTCGAGCCCCAGCTTCGCGCGCAGCTCCAGCACCGAGTCGTTGACCCGCTCGCGGGTCCGCTCGGCGTCCTTCTCCAGTTCCGCCCTGGACTTGTACTGATCGGCCTCGGCGTCCTGGAGCGCCCATTCGCGCTCGTGCTCCAGGTCCGACTCGCTCGGCGCCTCCACGTTCGGCCAGTACGGCATCGACACCGAAGGCGGCGGCGCGAGCCCGACTCCGGGCGGAATCGGTCCGCCCGTCGGTCCTGGCATGCCGCTCATCGGTCCATCCTCCCTCGCAGGGCCCGGGCGTCCTCCCGGACGTGCTCCATGGTCTCGTCGGGGACCGGCGGCAGCGCCGCGCGCAGCTTCGCGCGCCCCACCAGCGCGAAGATCCCCGCGAGCGCGAACAGGGCCACGCCCGTCACGATCGCGGCCAGCCACGCGGGCCACACGAGCGCGAGCGCGATGCCCGCCGCGAGGGCCAGCGCCGCGCCGCCGTAGATCGCGATGACCCCGGCGAGGGCGAACATGCCGCCGCCGAAGGCGCCGCGTTTGGCCTTGTCGCCGATCTCGCGTGCGGCCAGTCGGGCCTCGACGCGGGCCAGGTGCGCGACCTCTGACGTCAGGTCGCCCACGATCTGGCCGACGGACCGGTCGTGTTCGTTCAAGTCGTGACGGCCCCAGCCGCGCCTGCCCTGGCGGGTGTCGCGGTCGGCCCATTCGTGCTCGCGCTCGGCGGCGCGGATGGCCGGTGCCTCGGGGTCGTGTCGGACCTCCATGTCGTCACCTCTCTCCGCCGGCTCACTTGCGCCGGTCGACGGCGCGTTTGAGCTCGGCCTTGTTCATCTTGGATCGGCCTTCGATGTTCATGCGGCGGGCCTCTTGGTAGAGCTGCTCTTTGGTGCGGCCCTTGGGGCCCGAGTGCGAGCGCTGTCCTCCGCGCTTGGAGGACGACATGTCCTTGGTGGAAGTGCGGCTGGCCGTCTTGGTCTTGCCCTTGCGGGCGCGTTCCTTGTTGACGGTCCGCGCGGCCATCTCCTCGGCCCGGTCGTGTCCCATGCCTCGGTCTTCGGCCTGGTCTCGGATGTGCTTGTACTGGCGTTCTTCCTTGTCGCTCCATTGCCGCTGCGGCATGGCGTTCACCTCCACGGTGTCCGGTTTCGCCCGGCTGCGATGAGGTTCGGGTTCCCCGCCCGGGTTCGGTGAAAACCTGGCCGGGGGGCGGCGCGCCTGGTGGGGCGCGGGCGCATATTTCGGGGCGGGTCGGGTAGTCCTTCCCGGCAAGCGAGGCTTGCGGGTCAACTCCCGTCGGTCGGCGCGGTCTGTTAGAGGGCTGCCGTGCCTGGTCGGCGGAGCACCGAGAGAGAACGGCGCTTCGGGAATCCGTCCCGAAGCGCCGTTGCGCGTGCGCGGTCAGCGGGCGGCGCCGCGGTTGGTCTCGCCGAAGTCGCCTTCGCCGCGGGCCTCGCTCTCCTTGGGCAGCTTGGAGTGCAGGAGGAGGCCGAGCGCGATCATGAGGAGGCCGAGGCCGAGGTGCAGCCAGTCGTCGGCCGTGTTGGCGGGCAGGAAGTTGCCCGCGTGCTCGTCGCCGACGGGGAAGCCGTACAGGCCGAGGAGCAGGTAGAGGACGCCGCCGCCGATGAGGTACCAGCGGGCGGTCCTGACGGTCCAGGCCATGAAGAGGCCGAGGACGCCGAAGACGAGGTGGACGAGGTTGTGCAGGACCGAGACCTGGAAGACGCCGAGGAGGTGGGCCTCGGAGTCGGTTCCGGAGAAGGTCATGCTGGAGAAGTCCTGGGTGATGCCCGGGAGGAACCCGAGCACGCCGACCACCACGAACACGAGGCCGACCCCGGAGGCGCCGTCCTGGATGGCGGTGGTGCGCCGACGTTCGGCCTCCCACCAGTGGTGTCCGGTGGTGGACATCGGGTGCGAGTTCATCGTTCCCTCCTCGAAGTGTGTGAGCGCGCCGCCCGCCCGCCTATGGGCATCCCAGGCGAGGCGGCGCGCCGCGGGGTCCGTCGGACCCGCGTTGCGGGGGTACCCGGGCGGGGCGCGGCGACACCCGGTTTCGGGCGGGTGAGCACGGGTAGTCCTGGCGTTCAGGGACTTGACACACAGGAGGAGCAGCCGTGAGCGTCATCGAGGCCCGCACGAGTGACATCGCCGAGCTCGGGCAGCAGCTGCGCGTGGACGCGGTGCGCGCGTCGGCCCGGGCGGGGTCGGGGCATCCGACGTCGTCGATGTCGGCCGCGGATCTGATGGCGGGGCTGCTGGCGGGGCATCTGCATTACGACTTCGAGCATCCGCATCTGCCGGGGAACGACCGGCTGGTGTTCTCGAAGGGGCACGCGTCGCCGCTGCTGTACGCGATGCTGCACGCGGCGGGCGTGATCGACGAGGAGCATCTGCTGACGTACCGGAAGCTGGGTTCGGACCTGGAGGGGCATCCCTCGACGCGGCTGCCGTGGGTGGACGTGGCGACGGGGTCGCTGGGGCAGGGCCTGCCGATCGGGGTGGGCATGGCGCTGGGGGCGCGGTTGTCGGGTTCGCCGGCGAAGGTGTGGGTGCTGTGCGGGGACGGCGAGGTCGCGGAGGGCTCCATGTGGGAGGCGTTCGCGGCGGCGGCGGATTTCGGGCTGGGGAACCTGTGCGCGATCGTGGACGTGAACCGGCTGGGTCAGACGGGGCCGACCCGCTACGAGTGGGACACGGCGGCGTACGCGGCGCAGATCGGCGGGTTCGGCTGGCACACGGTGGAGATCGACGGGCACGATCCGGCGCAGATCGACCGGGCGTATGCGGCGGCGGAGCATGAGGGTTCGCGGCCGACGGCGATCCTGGCGCAGACCCGCAAGGGCAAGGGCGTGGCGGCCGCGGAGGACAAGGAGGGGCTGCACGGGAAGCCGCTGGACGAGCCGGAGAAGGCGGTGGTGGAGCTCGGCGGGGTGCGTGAGGCGCGGGTGCGGGTGAATCCGCCGCGGTCGAGCGAGCCGCGGCAGTCGCAGCCGTCGCGGGTGGTGGAGCGGCCGTCGTTCCCGGTGGGCGGCAACGTGGCGACCAGGGACGGGTTCGGTGCGGCGCTTGAGGCGCTGGGCGACGCGAACCCGGATGTGGTGGTGCTGGACGGCGAGGTCGCGGACTCGACGCGGACGGCGGCGTTCAAGAAGGCGTTCCCGAACCGGTTCTTCGAGTGCTACATCGCCGAGCAGCAGATGATCGGCGCGGCCGTGGGGCTGCAGACGCAGGGGTGGATCCCGTACGCGGCGACGTTCGCGGCGTTCTTGACGCGGGCGCACGACTTCTTGCGGATGGCCGCGATCGGCGGCGCGGACCTGCGGGTGGTGGGTTCGCATGCGGGGGTGTCGATCGGCGCGGACGGGCCGAGCCAGATGGGCCTGGAGGATCTGGGGATGTTCCGGGCGCTGTGGCGCAGCGTGGTGCTGTACCCGTGCGACGCGAACCAGTGCGCGCATCTGACGGCGACGATGGCGGACCTGCCGGGGATCAGCTACCTGCGCACGACGCGCGCGGCGACGCCGGTGATCTACCGGCCGGACGAGTTGTTCCCGGTGGGGGGGAGCCGGACCCTGGTGGGTTCGGCGCATGACAGGGCGGTGATCGTGGCGGCCGGGATCACGGTCTCGGAGGCGTTGGGCGCGGCGGAGCGCCTGGCCGACGAGGGGATTCCGGTGCGCGTGATCGACGCGTATTCGATCAAGCCTTTGGACGCGGCGGCGATCCGCCAGGCCGCCGCGGACACCGGCCGGGTGCTCACGGTGGAGGACCACTGGCCGGTCGGGGGTCTGGGGGACGCGGTCTTGGAGGCCGTGGCCGGGCAGATCCCGGATGTCCGTTTTCACAAGCTGGCCGTGCGCGGCATGCCCGGTTCGGCCGGGCCGGCCGAGCAGCTGGCTGCGGCCGGGATCGACGCGGCCGCGATTGTGCGGGCCACGCAGCGGCTCGTGGCCTGAGAACTGTCAAAACGCCGCAAAGGAAAGTGACGCGAACGATACTCGTGTCAACGGCTCAACGAAGGAGACGAGCAGCATGGCAACCGCACGCGACCTCATGCACACCGGGTGCACCTGCGTCAAGAGCAATGACACGGCCGCCAACGCGGCCCGGATGATGGCCGAACTGAACGTCGGCTCCATGCCGATCTGCGGCGCGGACGACGACAAGCTCCACGGCATGGTCACGGACAGGGACCTGGTCCTCCAGGTCATGGCGAAGGGCCATGATCCGGAGTCGTACACGGTCGACCAGCTGCCGCAGCAGCACCTGATCCTCGCCGACGCGAACGAGGACGTCGACGTCACGATCGCGAAGATGAAGGAGCACCAGATCAACCGGCTTCCGGTGATCGACAACGGCCGCCTGGTGGGCATCATCTCGATCATGGACGTCGCCCATCACATGCCGGAGTCCGTCACCGGCAGTCTCGTGGACGCCATCAAGTCCTGACGCCCGACCGGGCGGACCGGGAGTCCCTGGGACGCAAGACCACAGGGGGGTGGGGCGCCGCCGCGGCTTCGGCCGCGGCGGCGCTGTCTCGTGTGCGGCCGGGCACGGCAGGTGTTTTGCCCTGCACAGCTCGGGTATGCCCTGTATCGGATCGATCGCACAAGGGAGGACCGATGCCTTACACCGAGGCCGACACCGACTTGATCGATGTCATCATCAAGGACCACCGCCATTTCGAGGCCGTGTTCACCGAGCTCGAGACCCACACCGGGATCGGCTACGGCCGCAAGGACCTCGTCGACCACGTCATCGCCGAGCTCGTGCGCCACGAAGTGGCCGAGGAGCAGTTCGTGTACCCGGTCGCGCGCGACCGGCTCAAGAAGGGCGACGAGATCGCCGACCACGAGATCGAGGAGCACGCCGCGGCCGAGGAAGTGCTCAAGCAGCTCGAGGGGCTCGAGCCGGACCACCCGCGGTTCGAGTCGCTCGTCAAGAAGATGATCGACGACGTGCGGCACCACATGGACGAGGAGGAGCGCGACCTCCTGCCCCGCCTGCGCGAAGTCTGCGACGAGGAGGAGCTGCAGGACCTCGGCCACAAGGTGCTGGCCGCCAAGGAGTTCGCGCCCACCCGGCCGCACCCGCACGCGCCCGACAAGCCGCCGGCGAACCTCATCCTGGGTCCCGGGATCGGCTTCATCGACAAGATCCGGGACACCCTGCGTCACCGCGACGTCTAGCGTTCGCGAGGCCGCCTGCGCCGCGCGGCCCGGATACCGCGCCGCGCCGCGCCGCCTCGACCTTCACGCCGTGCGGGCAGCGCTCCGCCTGGTTTCGCCGGACCGACTCCGGGTACGCCGGAGGCCTGAGGTGAGGAGGCGGCCATGACGCACAACGACCACCACAACGTGATCCGGGTTCTCGCGGACGACTACCAGGCGATGGAGTCGGTGTTCGAGGAGCTCGAATCGCACCAGGGCCCGCCCGAGCAGCGGAAGGACCTGGCCGACCACGCCCTGTCGGAGGCGGTCCGCCAATGGACCGCCGAGGAGCGGTACGTCTTCCCCGAGGTCCGCAAACGGGTCCCGGACGGCCGGAGACTGGTGCGGCACGAGATCGACGAGCACCACCGGATCGACGGGCTGCTGAAGGACCTGGAGGTGTTCGGGCCCGAGCATCCGCATTTCGAGCAGAAGCTGCACCAGTTCATCGACGACTACCGCCACCACGCGCAGGACGAGCGGCTCGAGCTCGTGCCGAGGCTCCAGGAGTCATGCAGTGAGGCCACGCTGGACGAGCTCGGCGACAAGCTCCTGCGGACCAAGGAGACGGCCGCGACCCGACCGCATCCGCTCGCCTCGCAGACGCTCCCCGCGTCTCGGGTATTGGAGCCCGGTGCGGGCTTCATCAACCGCATCCGCGATTCGATCAGGCCGTGAGCATGCCTCGGCCCGGCCCTCGCGGGCCGGGCCGAGATGCGCGGTCAGAACGCGGTGTGGTGCGGGTCGGCGGCCGTGTCGAGGCCCTCCCGCAGATCCTCCAGCGTCCGGTGCAGGAGGCGGGAGACGTGCATCTGCGAGATGCCCACCTCCTGTGCGATCTGCGTCTGCGTCATG
Source organism: Glycomyces sp. NPDC049804 (assembly GCF_040674615.1). Classification (NCBI taxonomy): domain Bacteria; kingdom Bacillati; phylum Actinomycetota; class Actinomycetes; order Glycomycetales; family Glycomycetaceae; genus Glycomyces; species Glycomyces sp. NPDC049804. The sequence continues at coordinate 54,125 of NZ_JBFAMQ010000004.1, read as the reverse complement.
TCGCCGTAGTACCGCAGCGCCAGGATCTTGCGCTCCCGCTGCGGGAGCTCCTGGATGAGCGGCACCAGTGATTCGTGGTTCTCGACGAGTTCGAGGGCGACGTCCTCCTCGCCCACCGATTCGGCGAGCGTCGTGCGCTCTCCGTCGGCGAACGGCGGCTCGTCGAGCGAGACCGCCCGGTAGGCCTGCCTCGCCTCGTACCCTTCCTGGACCTCGGCGACCGTGATGTCCAGATGCTCGGCCATCTCCTCGTCCGTCGGCGGCCGCCCCAGGCGCTGCGACAACTCGCCGCCCGCCTGGTTCAGGGCGATCCGCAGCTCCTGCAGCCGGCGCGGCACGCGCATCGGCCAGCTCGTGTCGCGGAAGTGCCGCCGAACCTCGCCCATCACGGTGGGCACGGCGTAGGAGAGGAAGTCCGCCCCCTGCTCGGGGTCGAAGCGGTCCACCGCGTGGATGAGGCCCACGGAGGCGACCTGAACGAGGTCGTCCTTCGCGATGCCCTTCCCGGCGAACCGCTGCGCTATGTGCTCGGCAAGGGGAAGATGTCCGGTGACGAGTCGGTCGCGGACCTCTGCCCGCCGCGGGTCGTCGTCGTCGAGGGAGGCCAGCTCCTTGAACAGCGGCGCCAGGTGGCCGTACTCGTCCGATCCCTTGCGCTTGCTCTTCGATCGATTGTCTGCCATGCGATCGCCCTCCTGTCCAGATGGACATCGGTTGGAAGCATGTTCGCCCGCTCGGGGCCCTGACGCTTCTCATTGTAAGACTGATTGCGGGCCAGAGGCAATGATTGAAGGTGAATTACGGATCAGTTACTGGATACCGGATTCTAGAGGATATTAACCCCAGATACCGCGAATCTTGCCGACCGGAGTACCCGAACGCTTCGCATTGAAACATGTGCCTGTGTCTGCAATCACTCGTCCTTGAAATTCATTGGGCTGCAATGGGAACGGTCAGAGTCCAGTGGTCTCGCGGTACTCACCCCACTCCTCGCGCAGCACCCCGCAGATCTCCCCCAGGGTCGCCTCGGCGCGCGCCGCCGCCAGGATCGGCTCGATGAGGTTCGCCGTTCCCTTTGCGGCCGTGACGATGTCGGCCAGCGCTCGCGCGACGGCGGCATTGTCGCGGTCGGCGCGGCGGCGTCCGAGCACGGCGTTCTGCTCGCGTTCGACGTCGCCGGAGATGCGCAGGATCTCCAGATCGGGGGTGACGGTGTCGTGGAGTTCGGTGACGCCGACGATGTGCTTGGTGCCGTCTTCGAGCTGCTGCTGGTAGGTGAAGGCGGCCTCGGCGATCTCGGCGTTGAACCAGCCGTCCTCGATCCCTTGGAGGATGCCGGAGGTGACCGGGCCGATGTCGTGGCGGCTGCCGGTTCCCATGGCGGCCATGGCCACCGATGCGGGGTCGCTGCCGGCCTCGCCGCCGAGGGCGAGGATCTGGAGGAAGATCTTCTCGGCTTCGGCTTCGATCTTGTCGGTGAGGGCCTCGACGTACCAGGAGCCGCCGAGGGGGTCGGCGACGTTGAGGACGCCGGTCTCGTCGCGCAGGACGGACTGGGTGCGGAGGGCGATCTCGGCGGACTGGTCGGTGGGGAGCGCGAGCGTCTCGTCGAGGGCGTTGGTGTGCAGTGAGTTCGTGCCGCCCATGATGGCGGCGAGGGCTTCGACGGCGGTGCGGACGACGTTGTTGTAAGGCTGCTGGGCGGTGAGGGAGACGCCGGCGGTCTGGGTGTGGAAGCGGAGCCATTGGGCGCGGTCGGTCTTGGCGCCGTAGACGTCGCGGAGCCAGCGGGCCCAGATGCGGCGGGCGGCGCGGAATTTGGCGATCTCCTCGAAGAAGTCGATGTGGGCGTCGAAGAAGAACGAGAGGCCGGGGGCGAAGCGGTCGACGTCGAGGCCGCGCGAGAGGCCCAGTTCCACATAGGAGAATCCGTCGGCGAGGGTGAAGGCGAGTTCCTGCGCCGCAGTCGATCCGGCTTCGCGGATGTGGTAGCCGGAGACGGAGAGCGGCTTGTAGCGCGGGATGCGCTCCGCGCAGTACTCCATGAGGTCGCCGATGAGGCGCAGGTGCGGCTCGGGCGGGAACAGCCACTCCTTCTGGGCGATGTACTCCTTGTGGATGTCGGTCTGGAGGGTGCCGTCGAGGGTGCCGATGTCGACGCCTTGGCGTTCGGCCGCGGCGAGGTACATGCAGAAGATGGGGACCGCGGGGCCGGAGATGGTCATGGAGGTGGTGACGCCGCCGAGGTCGATGCCGGCGAAGAGGCGGTCCATGTCGGCGGTGGAGTCGATGGCGACGCCGCAGTGGCCGACCTCGCCGAGGGAGGCGGGCTCGTCGGAGTCGCGGCCCATGAGGGTGGGCATGTCGAACGCGACGGAGAGGCCGCCGCCGCCCGCCTTGAGGAGCATCTTGTAGCGGGCGTTGGTCTGCTCGGCGTTGCCGAAGCCCGCGAACTGGCGGATGGTCCAGGGGCGGCCGCGGTAGCCGGTGGGGTAGAGGCCGCGGGTGAAGGGGAACTCGCCGGGCCAGCCGATGCGGTCCATGCGGGGGTCGGCGACGCCTTCGGGCGGGCCGTAGACCGGTTCGGTCTCGAGCCCGGAGAGGGTGGTGAAGTCGGCCTCGCGCTTGGCGGCCGTCGCGTAGCGCTTGGCCCAGCGCTCGCGGCCTTCGGCGATCGACTCAGCGTCCACGGTGACACCCCATTTTCGGTCGTTCGTGCCGTGCGGGGCCGCCGTTGGCGCGGGCTCGTGGCCCGCGGACTCCGATGCGGCCGCTTCGGCGAGCCCCGGTCAGGCTCACGGCCAATACTACTGAACGATCGTTCAGGAGCATAGGATCGCCCACCCTCGGATCATCGCATGCGGATCGGGGGCGTCTGCGCGAATCGGGCGCCTGGTGGTCCCCTGGTTTCCAGTTTCCCGGAAAGGTCCGACATCGCGGTTGAAGCGAGGCGCGCTCGCGTCAGTCGATGTCGCGCCAGGCGCGGAACGCCTCGAGTTCGACGGCCACGAGCTGGCCGGGGTGGAAGAGTCCGTTCACGATCACGACGGTGGCGGTCGGCTTGACGACGCCGAAGAACTCGCCGTGGACCCGGCCCACCGGGTCGGCGTGGGCCGGGTCGGTCACGTACAGGCGGGAGCGCACGACGTCGGAGACGCCGGCCCCGGCGTGGACCATGGCGTCCAGCGCGGTCCGGAAGGCCTCGCGGGCCTGCCCGGCGGCGTCGCCCTTGAGGTGCGGCCGGGCCTCCACGTCGGCGGTGCAGGCGCTGGTGACCACCAGCGGCCCCACCGCGACCGCCCGCGAGTACCCGTAGAGCTGCGCCCACGGCCCGGTCTCCGGTACCCGTTCGACCAATGCCATGCGCGCCTCCCCGGTGGTTAGAGTCCCTTCAACAGGTTCAACGCCTCAGCGACCGTGAAGTTACGCTCGTACAGCGCCGTTCCCACGATGGCGCCCTCGACGCCGATCCCGGTCAGGCCCGCCAAAGCGCGCAGGTCGTCGAGGGAGGAGACGCCGCCGGAGGCGATCACGGGCTTGTCCGTGGCCTCGCAGACCGAGCGCAGCAGGTCCAGGTTCGGGCCCGAGAGCATGCCGTCGCTGTTCACGTCGGTGACGACGTACCGCTCGCAACCGGCGCGCTCGAGCCGCTCCAGGGTCTCGAACAGTTCGCCGCCCTCGCGGGTCCAGCCGCGGGCGGCGAGGCGGCCGCCCTTCACGTCGAGGCCGATCGCGACGCGGTCGCCGTACTCGCCGCAGATGCGGTCGCACCATTCGGGGTTCTCGAGCGCGGCGGTGCCGATGTTGACGCGGCGGGCCCCGGAGTCCAAGGCGCGCTTGAGCGTCTCGTCGTCGCGGATGCCGCCGGAGATCTCGACCTGCATGCCGACCTTGCCGACGACCTCGGCGAGCAGCTCGTGGTTGGTGCCGCGCCCGAAGGCCGCGTCGAGGTCCACGAGGTGCAGCCACTCGGCGCCCTGGCGCTGCCATTCGAGGGCGGCCTCGATCGGGTCGCCGTACGCCTTGCCGGAACCGGCGACGCCCTGGACGAGCTGGACGGCCTTGCCGCCGGTGACGTCGACGGCGGGGAGCAGTTGGAGTTCGGTCATGTCAGAGATCCTTGATCCAGTTGGACAGCAGCGCGTACCCGGCGTCGCCGGACTTCTCGGGGTGGAACTGGGTGGCGGCCACGGAGCCGCGTTCCACGGCGGCGACGAACGGCTCGTCGTGGGTGCAGATCGCGGCCAGCGCGCCGGGGGGCACGGTCTTGGCGGCGTAGGAGTGAACGAAGTAGAACCGCTCGGCGGGGTCGATCCCCGCGAACAGGCGCATCCCCGCGTCCGCTTCGACGGTGTTCCAGCCCATGTGCGGGATGCGTTGCGCGGCGAGCTGTTCCACGACGCCTTCGAAGACGCCGACGCCGCGGGTGCGGACGCCGTGCTCGACGCCCTCTTCGAACAGGACCTGCTCGCCGACGCAGACGCCGAGGACGGGGGCTCCGGCGGCGGCGCGTTCGCGGATGACCGCGTCGACGCCGTGCTTGAGGATGCCTTCCATGCAAGCGGCGTAGGCGCCGACACCGGGCACGAAGAGGCCGTCGGCGCGGCGGGCCGCGTCGAGGTCGCTCGTGAGGGTCACGTCGCCGCCGGCGCGTTCGAGCGCGCGGAACGCGGACCGGAGGTTCCCCGACCCGTAGTCGAACAAGGCCACCGTGGGTTTGGTCATCGCTGTCCCCTAGCCGTAGATGAGGTAGAGGCCGCCGAGGAACGCGGCCGCGGCGAGCACCGCGACGACGATCGCGGCGGCGCGCTTCTCGCTCCTGCGCAGGCTCACCGAGCCGCCGACGAGGATGCCGGCGAGCGCCATGAGCAGGATCGGGCCCGCGTAGCTCACAGCACGCCCTTGGTGGAGGGGATGTCGGTGCCGTCGATGCGGGTGGCGTACTTCAGGGCCCGGGCGAGGGCCTTGAACTGGGCTTCGATGACGTGGTGCGCGTCGGGCTTCTGGCCGGGGTTGGAGGCGCGCAGCACGGTGACGTGCAGGCAGATCCGGGCGTGGTACGCGAAGGACTCGAGGATGTGGCGGGTCATCGAGGTCGGGTAGTCCGTGCTGATCATCGGCGCGATGTCGACGGGCTCCTCGTGGACCATGTAGGGACGGCCCGAGAGGTCGACGACGGCGCGGGCGAGCACCTCGTCGAGCGGGACGGAGGCGTCGGCGAAGCGCACGACGCCGGCCTTGTCGCCCAGGGCCTCGGCGAAGGCCTGGCCGAGCGCGATCGCGGTGTCCTCCATCGTGTGGTGCGAGTCGATGTGGAGGTCGCCCTTGACGGCGATCTTGAGGTCGAAGCCGCCGTGCTTGCCGAGCTGGTGGAGCATGTGGTCGTAGAAGCCGACGCCGGTCGAGACGTCGACGGTCTTCTCGGTGCCGTCGAGGTCGACGTAGACGTCGACGCTGGTCTCGCCGGTGGTGCGGACGATGTGCGCGGTGCGGCTCACGGTTGTTGCTCCTGCAGGTCGAACATGTCGGGTCGCTGCTCGATCGCCTGGTCGAAGGCGTCGAGCAGCGCGGTGGTCTCGTCCTCAGTGCCGGCGGTGATCCGGAGGCGGCCGGGGAGGCCGACGTCGCGGATGAGCACGCCCTGGTCGAGGATGGCGCGCCAGACGGCCGCGGCGTCGCGCAGTCCGCCGACGAGCACGAAGTTCGCGTCGGAGTCGGCGACGGGGAGTCCCTTGGCGCGCAGGTTCTTCACGATGCGGTCGCGCTGGTGCTTGAGCTCGTCCACTTCGGCCTGGAGCTGGGCGGCGCACGCGAGCGCGCCGCGCGCGGCGGCCTGGGTGATGCTCGAGAGGTGGTACGGCAGGCGCACCAGCAGGAGCTTCTCGACGAGTTCGGGGTCGGCGGCGAGGTAGCCGACGCGGGCTCCCGCGAACGCGAAGGCCTTCGAGAGCGTGCGGGTGACGACGAGTCGCTTGCGGCCCTCGAGGCGGCCGAGCGCGGTCGCGTGCGGGTCGCGGGCGAACTCGGCGTAGGCCTCGTCGATGACGACGATGCCGCGGGCGGCCTCGTACGCGGCCTCGATGACCTCGGCCTCGAGCGCGGTCCCGGTCGGGTTGTTCGGCGATACGAGGAAGACCAGGTCCGGGTCGTGCAGCCGGATCGCGTCGGCGACGAACGCGGGGCTGAGCGTGTAGTCGTCCTCGCGTCCGGCGTCGACGAAGGCCGTGCCGGTGCCGCGGGCGAGCAGCGGGTGCATCGAGTAGGAGGGCATGAAGCCGAGGACGGTGCGGCCGGGCCCGCCGAAGGCCTGCAGCAGCTGCTGCAGGATCTCGTTGGAGCCGTTGGCGGCCCACACGTGGTCCGCGGTGAGCCCGTGGCCCAGATAGGCCGCGAGGTCGGTGCGGAGGGCGATCGCGTCGCGGTCGGGGTAGCGGTTGAGGCCGCGCAGCTCCCGCCCGATGAACTCGGCGACGACGGCCGCCACGTCCTCGGGGATCGCGAACGCGTTCTCGTTGGTGTTCAACTGGACCGGCACGTCGAGCTGCGGGGCGCCGTAGGGCGACTGCCCGCGGAGGTCCTCGCGCAGCAGGTTCTCGATCTCGCTCATTTCGACTCGAATCTCGCCGTCACGGCCTCGCCGTGCGAGGGCAGGTCCTCGGAGTTCGCGAAGGCGACCACGTCGTCGGCGACGGCGGCGAGCGCTTCGCGGGTGTAGTCGATGATGTGCACGCCGCGCAGGAACGTGTGCACGCTGAGGCCGGCCGAGTGGCGGGCGCACCCGCCGGTGGGCAGCACGTGGTTCGATCCGGCGCAGTAGTCGCCGAGGGACACCGGCGAGTACGCGCCGACGAAGATCGCCCCGGCGTTGCGGATGCGCAGCGCCACCTCGCGGGCGTCGGCGGTCTGGATCTCCAGGTGCTCGGCGGCGTACGCGTCGGCGACGGCGACGGCCTCGTCGATGTCTGCGACGAGGATCGTCCCCGACTGCTCCCCCGCGAGCGCGGTCTGGATGCGGCCCGAGTGGCGCGTGTCCGGCACGCGGCGCGCCAGCTCGTCGTCCACGGCGTCCGCGAGGTCGGCCGAGTCGGTGATGAGGACCGACGCGGCGGCCGGGTCGTGCTCGGCCTGGCTGATGAGGTCCGCGGCGACGTGCCCCGGGTCGGCGGTCGCGTCCGCGATCACCGCGATCTCGGTGGTCCCGGCCTCGGCGTCGATGCCGACGAGGCCGCGCACGGCCCGCTTCGCGGCGGTCACGTAGATGTTCCCGGGCCCGGTGACCATGTCGACCGGCGCGCACTCGTCCGTGCCGTAGGCGAACATGGCGATCGCGGCCGGTCCGCCGACCGCGTACACCTCGTCGATGCCGAGCATGCCGGCGACGGCGAGGATGCCCTGGTCGGGCAGGCCGCCGTTGTGCTTCTGGGCGGGGGACGCGAGCGCGATCGAGCCCACCCCGGCGATCTGGGCCGGGACGGCGTTCATGATCACCGAGGAGGCGAGCACGGCCAGGCCCCCGGGCGCGTACAGGCCCACGCGGCCCACCGGCAGGTACCGCTCGGTGACGGTGCCGCCCGGCGCGACCTCGGTGACGACCTCGGGGAGGCGCTGGGCCTCGTGCGCGGCGCGCACCCGGTCGATCGAGGTCTGGTAGGCGCGGCGCAGCTCGGGGTCGAGCTCCTCGACGGCGGTCTTGATCGCGGCGTCGGGGACGCGCAGGTGCTCCAGACGCACATGGTCGAAGCGCTCGACGATGTCCACGACCGCGGCGGTCCCGCGATGGGCGATGTCGTCGATCAGCGGCTGGACCGAGCGCAGGGCTTCGTTGACGTCGAAGGCGGCGCGCGGCATCAGCTCGCGCAGGGCGCGGGCCGAGTAACCGGGTACTTCTCCTGAAAGGTCGATGCGTCTGAGCACGGTCCAAGCGTAGTTGCCCGGCTTTCCAGGTCAAAAGGCATACCGCTATTCGGGAGCGTCCGTTCGAAGGCTGGGCCGACGTGACCAGCCTGCGATGACGGTGTAAGTGAAGGTCGCGGCGAGGGCCATGACCGCCAGGGCACCGAGCTGGAGCGCGTCGAGCGCCGATGTGAAGTTGCCGACCTTCAGCGCCGCCCACGCCGCGGCGGGGTCGAGCCCGGTGAACAGCACCGACGGCGGCCGCCACATGTGCGCGCCCACGGGCGCGCGCTCGACCGAGTCCCAGAACCGCTGCCACTCGTTCGCGCCGATCTTCCACGCCACGACCTGGCAGCCGATCGAGCCGATGACCAGGCCCAGGAGCATGAGCGGGCCGCGCCGGTCCCGCATCGACGTCCACGAGAAGATCGCCGCGAGGACGCCGAGGACCAGACCGATCCCGGCGAACACGAGGTCGCCTTCGACATAGGCGCTCGGGTACGTCTCGATCGAGGCCCAGGCGCCCTCGAGCACCACGAACTCCACGCGCGGGGTGACGATCTGCCACAGCATCGCGGCCGGGAATCCGAGCGCGGTCAGGACCACGGCGAGGAACCCGGCGGCGGCCAGGTCGCGGCCGATGGTCCGCTCCGAGCGCTCGCGCCCGCCGTACGTCGTCGTGTTGCCGGAGCGGGCTCCGCCCGCGGGGGCGACGGCCGCGCCCTCCCTGCCCGCACCGTCGTCCGGACGGAGGTTCACGGTGCGCTCGGCGTCGTCATTCACGCCTGGAATCCTGCCACAGCGCCGCCCGCGCCCGGCAGGGATGTGCGGGAGCGGACGGTGCGGAAAGCGGTCGTTACAGACCGTCGACAATGGTCGCGGCGGCCTCGAACCAGGCGGCGCGGGTCTCCGGGCGCAGCGCCGAGAACTCGATCTTCGCGCCCGGCTCCAGCGACGGGTCGTACGGCACGACCGCGCACGCGCGCGTGCGCTGCGCGAAGTGCCGCTGCAGGTCGTTCAGGAGCGGCCCCGGGTTCGGGGTCGGCATCGACAGCAGGGTCACCGCGTTCTTCACGAGGTTCCCGTAGCCGCCCTCCTCGAGGTGGTCGAGCATCCAGTCCGCCGAGAACGCCGCGTCCTCGCGCGGCACCGTCGTGACCACGAGCCGGTCCACCGAGGAGACCACGGTGCGCCAGTTGGGCGACTCCACGTTGTTGCCCGTGTCGATGCAGACGATCCCGTGCGTGCGGGTCAGGATGTCGAGCACCCGCAGGACCGTCGTCGGGTCCAGGCGGCGCTGCAGTTTCGGGTCCTCGTCGCCCGCGAGCACGTCGAACGAACCGTCCGAGGAGTGGCGCAGGAACTCGTCCAGGTGCTCCGGCAGGTGCACGCCGGCGGCCTCGACCTGGTCCAGGTGCTCCACGAGGTGGCGGATCGTCCGCCCGTGCCGCGCCGACCCGGCCCGCAGGCCCAGGGTGCCGCGCAGTTCGTTGTCGTCCCAAGCGATCACGCCGCCGTTGCGGGCCGTGCCCATCGCGGCCGCCGACAGCACCGTGGCCGTCGTCTTGTGCACGCCGCCCTTGGGGTTGATGAAGGCGATGACCCGGCTGCGGCCCAGGTCCCGGCGCAGGCGCTGCAGCGCCACCGGGCTCGGCTCGACCGCCTGCTGGCGGCGCGGCTGCGGCGGCAGCCCCTGCTGCGGCGGGCGCACCTGTCCCGAGAGCTGCGAAGCGCTCGGCGGCGTCTGCGTCGCCACGGGAGGACGGCGGCCCGCGGTGGGCACCGAGTAGTGCGGCTGGCCCGGCGGCGGGCCGACCGGCGGCGACGGATAGGTCTCGCGCGGCGGCGGCGTCGGGGTCTGCTGCGCGCCTCCGGCGCGGCCGCGACCGCGCCCCAGGAGCTTCTGCCAACGGGAACCGTCTGACCGGTCGTTGCTCCAAGCTTCGGGCGTGTTCACCCACAACCTCCTCTCGGGCGGACCGAGCTGCGGCTCGCAGCTGCTCTCAAGCCGACTCGGGCAACGCCGCACCGACCGGAATCCATTACCACCCGCGACTATTAGATCACGACGATCCCTCAAGGCCCGCTGCGAATCGCGGGCCCGGAGACCCCGGGGTGAGGCGTGCGTTACGCCCGCGGCGGCGGTGCCGCAGGCGCCGATGCCGAGTCTGCTGAGGGCCTTGCTTCTCAGGACCCAGTCTAATGGCTCCCTAGGAGTCGTCTCGCAACCGCGCCAGTGCCAATTCGAGGTCGGCCGGGTATTCACTCGTGAAGGTGACCGTCCGGCCCGTCACCGGATGCGCGAACTCCAGCCGGTACGCATGCAGCCATTGGCGAGTGAGGCCCAGGCGCTCGGCCATCTTCGGGTCCGCGCCGTACGTCGCGTCGCCCACGAGCGGATGCCCCAGCGCCGAGAAGTGCACCCGGATCTGGTGGGTCCGGCCCGTCTCCAGCCCGATGTCCATGAGGGACGCGCCGGGGAAGACCTCGATCGTGTCGTAATGCGTCACGCTCGGCTTGCCGTCGGCGACGACCGCCCACTTGTAGTCGTGGCGCGGGTGCCGCCCGATCGGCGCGTCCACCGTCCCCGACAGCGGGTCCGGATGCCCTTGCGCGACAGCGCGGTAGCGCTTCGAGACCCGGCGCTCCTTGAAGGCGCGCTTGAGCTCCGAGTACGCGGCCTCGCTCTTCGCGACCACCATCAGGCCCGAGGTGCCCACGTCGAGCCGGTGCACGATCCCCTGCCGCTCGTCGGGACCGTGGCTCGAGATCCGGTAGCCCGCGGCGGCGAGACCGCCGGTCACGGTGGGACCGGTCCAGCCCGGGCTCGGATGCGCCGCGACCCCGACCGGCTTCATGACCACCACGATGTCGTCGTCGTCGTAGACGATGTCCATGCCCTCGACCGGTTCGGCCGGGCGCACGAGCAGGTCCTCCGGCGGCGGCGGCAGCACCACTTCCAGCCACGCCCCCGCGCTCACCCGCTCGGACTTGGTCTGGCACGGCGCCCCGTCGACCGTCACGTCCCCGGCCGCGACCAGCTCGGCGGCCACGGTCCGGGACAGCCCCAGCAGACGCGAGACGACCTGGTCGACCCGCTGGCCCTCGAAGCCCTCGGGGACCGGCAGCGCCCGGGTCTGGCGCGCGGCGAGGTCGCTCATGCCGCGGCCTCCTTCTTCCGGCCGTCCTCGCGCGGCTCCGCCTTCCGGGACGCCGGCGAGAAGCCGCGCCCGGTCAGCTCGAGCAGCACGATCAGCACCACGCCGCAGCACAGCGCCGAGTCGGCGATGTTGAAGATCGGGAACGCCTGCGCGTCCGGCTTGAACACGCTGATGAAGTCCACGACGTGCCCGTGCGCGAACCCCGGCTCCCGGAAGTACCGGTCCACGAGGTTGCCCGCCGCGCCGCCCAGCACCAGGCCGATCGCGACCGCCCACACCGGGTAGACGATCCGGGTCGACAGCCCGATCAGGAACACCACCACCGCCGAGGCGATGATCGTGAAGATCCACGTGTAGTCGGTGCCGAGGCTGAACGCCGCCCCCGAGTTCCAGGTCAGGTCCAGGTAGACGAGGCCGCCCAGGATCCGCACCGGATCGGCCGGGTCCAGGTTCGCCTCGGCCAGGTTCTTGGTCCACTGGTCCAGACCGATCGCGAACGCCGCTATGAGCAGCGCAGCGATCATCAGCCCGGGCCGTCGCGCGGGTCGGGGGTCTTCAGGGGTGGTCTCGTCGGGACCCGGACCGTTGGCGGTCTCGGGCGGCGTGTCCTCGCTCAGCGTCGCTCCTCCAGCTGTTTGCAACCGACGTCGAGGGTAGCCGACGGGAACGCGGCCAACCGCGCCGCCGGGATCGGTTTACCGCACTTCTCACAGAAGCCGTAGGTGCCCTCGTCGAGGCGTTCGAGCGCGTGGCTGACCTGCCGGATGCGCTCGGAGAGCGAATCGGCCACCGCGACCTCGTGCTCGTGCTCGACGGTCTTCGAACCGGAGTCGACCTGGTCGTCACCGGCCGTGTCGCTCAACCGCTCGCGCTGGGCGAGAGTGATCGAGTCGCTGTAGCGCTGCTGCTCCTCGACGAGCTCGTCCAGCCGCTCCTTCAGCGCGGCCCGCAGTTCGGCCTGCTCGCTCTCGGTGCGCAGCTGCTGCGCCTCGGCCTCCTCGGCCGTCTCCTCTGCCTCCACCGCGGGGGACGCGGGCGGGGCCTGCTTCGCGGCCTTCTTGGCGGTCGTCTTCTTCGCGGTCTGCTTCACCGCCGCCGCGGGCGCCTTCGCCGCGGCCTTCTTCACCGCCGCCTTCTTCGCCGGGGCGACCGCCTTCTTGGCGGCCTGCTTCTGGGTCTTCTTCGCTGGACTCATGACGCGCCTCTGGAGGGGTATGTCGGCTCGGGTTCCGGTGGCGTCACGGCAGCGCGGCGCCGCGGCTGCGGCCCGCATCGGGTGTTCGGCATGGCGTCTCCCGAAATCGCGTACTCGTGACGGCCTCGTCGAAACGAGGACAATGCGCGTCAGGCCCCGCCGAGGCGGGGGCCTGCCGCGCAATTAAGCACACAGGATACGCAAGTCCTGCAAGTAGGTCAATTACTTCGAGAACTTGTGTCCGGACTGCGCGTTACCGGGAATGCGAATGGAGAGGAGCGGGCGGAGAGCAACCCTTTGCCGATCGGCTCAGCGCCCGGCGGTCGGCACCAGCAGCAGACGCGACACCGGCTCGCACATCCCGCACGGGGTGAAGCCCAGCTCCAGGGCCTCCGAGACGGCCAGCGGCTCGTGGTCGCGGCCGGTGAGGTGCGCGCACAGCGCGTGGTGGAAGCGGGGGCGGCCGTCGACGACCGCGACCTCGGTGTCCAGGCGCATGAGCGCCGCCGATTCGACGCTCGACATGCGCTGCTCGGTCGGCTCGTCGGCCATCGATTCGGGCGCGCGGTGGCGGCTGCCCTCGCCGCGCGACTGGCGCGGCGGCACGTCCTCGAAGCGCAGCTCCGGGTCGCGGTCCACCGCGTAGTCCGTGGGCTCGAAGACCTTGCCCTCGAGCAGCGGCATCTCCGTGGTCGGGGTGTCGTCCGCCCCGATCCGGCGGAACTGCTGGGTGTCGTCGGCGTCGCGCCACCGGTCGCGTTGGCGGCCCGGGGCCGCCGACGGGGCGTGCTCGCCACGGCGCGGGGTGACGCGCGGGCGCTGGGCGCCCCGGCCGCGGATCCCGATGTACAGGGCCGCGCCGGCGGCGAGGCTCGCCGCGATGGACGAGACCAGCAACTGGTTGTTCCCGGTGATCATGCCAGTGACCAGCAAGACCGCCGCGGTGACGAGGATCAGCAGGCTGCTGACGATCACGTCGATTCCTCCCCTGCGCGCGGGTAGCGGGGCCCTCGCGCGGTCCTTCGCGGCCCCCTGCGGGGACCGCGGCATCGTTGAAGCATGGTGCGGCGGTGAGGGCGGCGGTTCGCACCGCGCCCTCACCCGCTCAACCATGACTAACGAGGCGATCCCCGTTCAGGTTATGGCCCGGCGCCGCCAATCTGCGGCGCGCCCGAGCCGACCCGGAGGAGGTGTCCCGGGGAGGAGCGGGAGGGGTTACCCGCGCCCGCCCTGCATCACGAACGCGGACCTGGCACCGGTGCGCTCGCTCGGGGGCGTCTGCTGCGGGGCCTCCTCGAAGCCCTCGTCCTCGGACCGGCCCTGCTGGCCGTTGAGGTCGCGCAGCTGGCTCTCGAGGTAGAGCTTCAGGCGCGTGCGGTACTCGCGCTCGAAGGTCTTCAGCTCCTCGATGTTCTTCAGCAGCGACGAACGGGAGTCCTCCAGCTGGCCGATGACCTTCTGGCGCTCCTGCTCGGCTTCCATCTCCATGCGCTCGGCCTTGTCGCGGGCCTGGCCCACCAGGTCCTCGGCCGCGGCGCGCGACTCGGTGACCAGGGACTCGGACTCGCGCTGGGCGTCGGTCAGGAGGGCCTTCGACTCGCGCTGGGCCTCGGCCATCATGGCCTTCGACTCGCGCTGCGCCTGCGAGACCATCGTCTGCGCCTCGCGCTGGGCCTCGGACACCATGGACTGGGCCTCGCGCTGCGCCTCGCCGAGCACGGTGTCGGCCTCCCGGCGGGAGTCCTCCAGGTGCTCGTCCGCGGTGCGCTGGGCGACCATGAGGAGGCGCAGGGCCTCCTGCTCGCCGCCGCCGGCAGGGGCCGAAGCGTCCTGCTGCGGGCCGCGCTGGGCCAGTTCCTGCTGGAGCTGCTGCGCCTGCTGCTGCGCGGCCACCATCTCCTGGTGCATCGCGTGCAGCTCGGCGTCGAGCTCCTGGAGCTGCTGCTCCATGGCGTGCTTCTCCCGCTGCACCCGGTCGAGTGCGGCGGCCATCTCGGCGTGGTCGGCTGCCCCGGGGGGAGCGCCGGCGCGGAGACTCTCGAGCTGTGCGCGAAGTTCGCCGTTCTCGTCGCTGAGGCGTGCGAGCTCCCGCTCGACCTCATCGAGGAAACCGTCGACCTCGTCCTCGTCGTATCCGCGCTTCCCGAGCATGGGTTTCTTGAACGTGACGTTGTGAACGTCGGCTGGGGTCAGCGGCATTCGAAACTCCTTCTCAGCTGTTCGCCTGGCGCGCAAAGCCACTCAACACGATAACCGTGTCTCGCACCCCCGCCCGGCGCCGCTCAGATGTTCCGTCCGACCACCAGGTCCATCAGGATCCACGTGATCAGGAGCAGCGCCAGGAACGCCAGATCAATCGATACAGTACCAAGCCTGAGAGGCGGAATCACCTTCCTCAACCCCTTCAGGGGAGGGTCCGTCACGCTGTAGACCGTCTCGAGCAGGGCCGCGGACTTGGGTCCGGGCTCCCAGCGGCGGGAGAACTGCACGACGACGCTGCACACCAGTCGGGCCAGGAGGAAGAGGTAGAACGCGAAGAGCGCCAGATAGATCAGCTGCAGTGCCAGGTTCACGGTTCGCAGTGTATCCCTCGGATCACGACTGGTTGAAGAACCCGCCCTCGGCGATCTTGGCCTTGTCCTCCGCGGTCACCTGGACGTGGGGCGGCGAGAGCAAGAACACGCGGTTCGTCACCCGCTCGAACGAGCCCCGGGTCCCGAAGATGAGGCCGGCGGCGAAGTCGACCAGGCGCTTCGCGTCGGCCTCCTCCATCTCCGAGAGGTTCATGATCACGGGGGTGCCGTCCCGGTAGCGCTCGCCGATGGTCCGCGCCTCGTTGTACGTGGTCGGGTGCAGCGTCGTGATCCGGTAGTTCGCGGGCTCCTCCTCGGCCGGGACCGGCCGCACGGTGGCGGGCTCGGCCAGCGCGAGGTTGTCACGCGTCAACGTCTCGCGGGGACCGGTCTCGCGGGAGAGCGGCGTGACCGAACCGGAGCCGCGGTTGAGCTGGCGGACGGGGCGGTCCTCCGAAGGGGTCCGGCCGACCCGGCCGGTCGTGCGCTGCGCGCCCCGCGCCCGCTGGGGAGCCGCCTGCTGCTCCTCGGCGAACTCGTCGTTCTCCTCGTAGCCGTTGCCGTAGCCGCGATCGTCCTCGTCCTCGATGAGGCCGAGCCAGATGCCTGCCTTCCGCATCGCGCCCATCGATCGTGCTCCCTCCTCGGGCCGCGCCCCTGTTGAGTCAGGTACGCGGTCTCATCCTAGCGCCGACTCCTTACACGGATGTGTTTTTGCCCGACTAGTCAACCGTCATAGTACGGCCATTTGCCCCACTGCTGCCCCACACCTTACGCCATCGGTTCACGTTCGCCGAGCACGTTTCTGCCCAGTCTGACCATTGTGGCCCCGGCGAGGACGGCCTCCCGGTAGTCGCCGCTCATGCCCGCCGAGACCTCGGTCGCGCCCGGGTCGGTCCGGCGCACCGTCTCGGAGCATTCGTTCAGCAGCGCAAAGGCTCTCGCCGGTTCCCAGCCGAGGGGGGCCACGGCCATGACCCCTTTGAGGACGAGCGCTGGCGCGGCGGCGACGGCCTCGGCGAGCGCTTCTATGTCCGCGACGGGCACGCCGCCGCGGGCGGTGTCGCCGTCGAGGCTCACCTGGATGAGCGCGTTCAGGCTGCGGCCGTGGGCGTTCGCGGCGTTGCCGAGCGCGGCGGCGAGCGGGGCGCGGTCGACCGAATGCACCCAATCGGCGTACCCCGCGACGGACTTGGCCTTGTTGCGCTGGAGCTGGCCTACGAAGTGCCACACCGGTTCGAGTCCGGCGGCGGCGAGTGCCGCGGCCTTGGGGGCGGCCTCCTGGTCGCGGTTCTCCCCCAGGTCGGTCTGGCCGAGTTCGACGAGGGTCGCCGCATCGGAGGAGGGAAAGGTCTTCGTGACGACGATGAGGCGGACCGAGTCCGGCTCGCGGCCCGCGTCGGAGCAGGCGGCCGCGATGGCCTCGCGTGTCCGGTTGAGGTTGTCCCGCAACTGGTCTCGGCGAGATCGGGTGGTCAAGTGCTGAGGTCCTAGCGAATCGGGAGGGGCTGCGGCCTGAACGGTGGGCGGCGCTGCGAATGCATGTCGGCCCGGGCGGCGGCCGCCGAGACGTTGCCGGTCTCGACGGTCGCCGCCGCTAGAAGCCGTCTTTCAGAAAGGCCGGGACGTCGACGTCGTCGAACAGGACCTTGCCGTTGCTCGACTCGCGCTCCGGCTCGGGCTTGGCCTCGCGCACCGGCTCGGGCTTCTGCTCGGGCAGTGCGGAGATCCGGGTCGGCTGGGCCAGTTCGAATTCGGCCTCGTCCTCGACGTCGAACCCGGCGGCGATGACGGTCACACGGGCCTCTTCGCCGAGGGCGTCGTCGATGACCGCACCGAAGATGATGTTGGCGTCCGTGTGGGCGCAGTCCGAGACGAGCTCGGCCGCGTCGTTGATCTCGAACAGGCCGAGGTCCGAACCGCCGGCGATGGAGAGCAGCACGCCGCGCGCGCCTTCCATGCTCTGCTCGAGCAGCGGCGACTCGATCGCGGCGCGGGCCGCCTCGACGGCGCGGTTCTCGCCGCGGGCCGAGCCGATGCCCATGAGCGCCGAACCGGCTCCGCTCATGACGCTCTTGACGTCGGCGAAGTCGAGGTTGATGAGGCCGGGCGTGGTGATGAGGTCGGTGATGCCCTGGACACCGGAGAGCAGGACCTGGTCGGCGAGGCGGAACGCGTCCATCATGGAGATCGAGCGGTCGCCGAGGTGCAGCAGGCGGTCGTTCGGGATGACGATGAGCGTGTCGCACTCGTTGCGCAGATCGTCTATCCCCGAGACGGCCTGGGTCTGGCGGCGCTTGCCCTCGAAGGCGAACGGCCGGGTGACCACGCCGATCGTGAGCGCGCCAAGCTTCCGGGCGATGTTGGCGATGACGGGCGCGCCGCCGGTGCCGGTGCCGCCACCCTCGCCGCAGGTCACGAACACCATGTCCGCTCCCTTGAGGACTTCCTCGATCTCGTCGCGGTGGTCCTCGCAGGCCTTGGCGCCAACTTCGGGGTTGGCGCCCGCGCCGAGACCGCGGGTCAGTTCGCGGCCGACGTCGAGCTTGACGTCGGCGTCACTCATCAAGAGCGCCTGCGCATCGGTGTTGATGGCGATGAACTCGACGCCCTTGAGGCCCGCCTCGATCATCCGGTTGACAGCATTGACGCCGCCGCCTCCGACTCCAACGACTTTGATGACGGCGAGGTAGTTGTGCGGTGGTGTCATCGCTGCTGCCTTCCTTCCCCTTCGGCCCTGGGTACGGCAAACGGATGTGCGCGCACACCCGCTCCCCCTTAACGCTAACTCACAGTGGGGGCATCTGGTGCGCTGACATCGACATGTTCGTACCCTCCGGCCAACAATCGATCGGCGACCTCGGCTTTCTGCTCGCTTTCGGAGCCGTCGCCCCACCGGAGCGTCCGTCCATCTTCGAGATACAGGGTGATCCCCGCCGGGGACGGCGCTGCCACGTGTTGGACCTCGTCGGCCAGGGCGGCCGGAAGCGACTGCAGCACTGTGAGGGTCTCGATCGTCGCGAGGTCGTTCGGTCCCGGCTCGGCGAGTTCGACCCTCCAAATTGATCCGGGCGGGGCGGCGGTCTCGTCGAATACCACACCTTCGGAATCCACCATGAGAAAAGTCTCGTCATCCGCCGGAACGGCCATATACGGCTCGCGTTCCGTGACGGCGACGCTCACCGCGTCCGGCCACGCGCGGGTGACCTCGACGGAGGCGACGGGGGCGAGCTTCGCGACCGCGGCGGCGATCGCGTCGAGGTCGGCGCCGAGCACCGAGCGGCCCACCGCGTCCTCGCCGAGCGCGGCGACCTCGTCGGGGGTGAGCACCGAGGTCCCGGTGACCTCGATCCGCTTCACCTCGAACAGGGGCGTGGTCCACACGATCACGAAGGCCAGCAAGAGGAACGCTAGGACGCTGGCGGCGATCCACCGCAGTCGCCTGTTGGGCAGCTGGCGGCGCACCACGTGGACGAGCCGCCAGGGCCCCGCTTCGGACGTGTTCTCTGGGCCGCGCATGGGTCGATGATTCCACGTCCCGGCCGTTCGGCGGTGGCGGCTCGCCCGGCCCTTCGGCTAAGGTTAGGCAAACCTTAGCCAAGAGAAGGAGGCGTGCCGCGTGGCGACGCAGACTGAGGAACAGACCGAGTCCACTGTCCGGCCGTTCGAGCTGTTCCCCGTGGCGGTGCGGGCCCTGCGGCGGTTGAGCCCCTCCTTCATACGGGTCACCTTCGCGGGCCCGACCCTCGCGCACTTCGCCGACAACGGCTACGACCAGCGATTCAAACTCATCTTCCCGGCTCAGGCCTGCGGCTTCGACAAGATGCCCACAAGCGAGCGCTGGTATTCCGAACTGCGCGCGCTCCCCGAAGAGGAGCAGTGCGGCGTCCGCACCTACACGGTGCGCGCGGTCCGCCACACCGCCGGCGAGGTCGACGTCGACATGGTGGTGCACGAGGCGCACTCCGACGACGAGTGCGGCCCGGCCCTGCGGTGGCTGCGCGACGCGGCCGTGGGCGACGAGATCCTGCTGCTCGGCCCCGACGCGCGCTGGGACGGCCCGCACGGCGGCGTCGACTTCCACGCCCCCGAGGGCGCCGAGCTGCTCATCGCGGGCGACGAGACGGCGGCCCCCGCGATCGCCGCGATCCTCGAGAACCTGCCGATCACCGCGCGCGGCAAGGCGTTCATCGAACTGCCCGAGGCGGCCGACGTGCTCGAGCTCGACGCCCCGGCGGACGTCGAGGTCGTGTGGCTCCCCCGCGACGGCGCGGTCTGGGGCGACAAGCTCATCCCCGCGGTCACCGAGGCGGCGCGGGCCATGGACTTCGCCAGGACCGGAGTGTTCGACGAGAACGACGACGAGATGATCTGGGAGGCGCCGCAAGCGGTCGCCCAGAGCGACGCGTACGTGTGGATCGCCGCCGAGACCGGCGTCGTCAAGGCGCTTCGGTTCACCGTCCGCAAGGAGCTCGGCCTCCCGAAGGAGTGCGGGGCGTTCATGGGCTACTGGCGCAACGGCGCCGCCTGGGACTAGGGCACGGCATTGCGGGGCCGCACCCTTTCGGGTGCGGCCCTTGCGTTTTGCATTTACCGCAGCAGGTCGTCCGGCATGAGCTGGACAGGCGGGGCGCCCATGGTCACGACGACGTCGCCTTCGGCCGCGAGGGCCTTCACTGCGGCGGGGACGTCCTCCCACTCGGCGACGAAGACCTTGTCGCCGTCGGGGAGGTCGACGGCGTCCAGGAGCGCCTGGCCGCCCTCGCCCGCGGGGATCTCCTCGCCGGGGCCGAAGATCTCCATGACGACCGCCTTGTCCGCCGAGGAGAGCGCCTCGGCGATGTCGGCGCGCATCTCGACGGTGCGGTAGACGCGGTAGGGCATGAAGACCACGATGAGCCGGCCGGGCGCGGCCACCTCTTTGAGGGTCTTGATGGCCTCGGTCATCGCGGTCGGGTGGTAGGCGTACTCGTCGAAGACCGCGTACCCGTCGATCTCGCCGCGCTTCTCGAAGCGGCGCTTGACCCCGCCGAACGCGGCGATGCCCGCCTGGATCTGGTCGGGCTCGAGGCCGACGTACAGGCCGACGGCGATCGCGACGGCGGAGTTGAGCGCGATGTGTCTGCCGGGCATGGGCAGGTGGAAGCGGCCGAGCACCTGGTTCTGGTACAGCACCGTGTAGTCGACGCCGTCCTTGGTGGACTCGACCTCGCCGAGCTGGATGTCGGCCCCGTCCGAGAAGCCGTAGGTGGCGACGGTGCGGCCCTCGGCGCGGAACCGCTTGGCGAGCGCGGCCGTGCCGGGGTTGTCGGCGCAGAGGACGAGCAGCCCGTCCTTGTCGGTGTTGCCGCAGAAGCGCTCGAAGGCCTCGGTGAGGGAGGCCATGTCGCCGTAGGTGTTCAGGTGGTCGACGTCGATGTTGGTGACGATGCCGATCTCGGGGCGGAAGCGCAGGAACGAGCGGTCCGACTCGTCCGCTTCGGCCACGAAGTACTCGCCGGTGCCGTGTGCCCCGGTGTGGGCGCCGATGTTCTCGCCGCCGTTCACATAGGACGGATCGAGGCCGGCGTGCGCGAGCATCTGCGAGATGATCGCGGTCGTGGTGGTCTTGCCGTGCGTGCCGGTGACGACGATCGAGCGGCGGCCGGTCATCGCGGCCGCGAGGGCCTCGGAGCGGTGGTAGACGCGGATGCCGCGCTTGCGGGCCTCGGCGACCTCCAGGTGCTCGTCGTTGTGCGCGGTCGAGCGGACCACGGTGTCGATGCCGTCGAGGTTCGAGGGCACGTGCTCGCGGTGGAGCGTGACGCCGAGGCGCTCGAGCTCGGGCAGGCTCGGCCAGTCCTTCAGCTCAGAGCCGGAAACGGGCAGGCCCCGGGTGGCGTAGAGGCGGGTGAGGCCGTTCATCCCGACGCCGCCGACGCCGATGAACAGCGTGCGGCCCAGGTCCTCCGCCGTGATGCCCTCGTCGATCGGGCTCGTCAGGTCGTTCGGGTCGTCGCTCATGCCTGTTCCAGCACTTTCAAGGTGTAGTTGCGCAGCGCCTCGTCGCCGGTGCGGCTGCCGAACGCGGCCGAGGCCCGGGACATCGCGGCGACCCGGTGCGGGTCGGTGATTACCGGGATGAGGTTCGCCTCGATCCAAGAGGGGTTGAGGTTCTCGTCGTCGCAGAACATGGCGCCGCCGGCGTCGACGACCGGCCCGGCGTTGCGGTACTGCTCCTTGTTGCCCCAGGGCATGGGGACGAAGACGGTGGGGACGCCGAGGGCGGAGACTTCGGCGACGGTCATGGAGCCGCCGCGGGCGAGCACCATGTCGGCGGCGGCGTAGCCGAGGTCCATGCGGTCGAGGTAGGGCAGGGTCCGGTACGGGACGGGGAGGCCTTCGGGGATGTGGATCGGCTCCTCGCGGCGCGCGCCGGTGATGTGGAGGACCTGGACGCCGCGGTGCGTGAGCGCCCCGGCCGCACCGGAGACGGCGTTGTTGATCGAGGCCGCGCCCTGGGAGCCGCCGTAGACGAAGAGGACGGGGCGGCGGGGGTCGAGGCCGAAGTACTGGCAGGCCTGGGCGCGCATGGCCTGGCGGTCGAGGTGGGCGATCTCAGGGCGGAGCGGCACGCCGGTGATGGTGCCGTCGGCGAGGATCGGGGAGGCCTGCGGGAGGTGGGGGAAGCCGAGGGCGAGGTTGTCGCTGAACTTGAGCGCCATCTTGTTGGCGACCCCGGGCGGGTCGTTGAACTCGAAGATGACCATGGGGGTCTTGCGGCGCCAGGCGGCGAGGTAGGCGGGGACGGCGACGTAGCCGCCGAAGCCGACCACGACGTCGGCCTGGACCTCGTCCATGATGTCGCGGGTGGCCTTCATGGCCTTGAGCATGCGGGGCGCGGTGAGCAGCAGGTCGAGGTTGATCTTGCGCGGCAGCTGGTGCGCCGGGACGTTGCGCAGGTCGTAGCCGGCCTTGGGGATGAGGTCGTTCTCGAGGCCCTTCTCGGTGCCGAGGCAGGTGACGCGGACGTGGGGGTCGTGCCGGCGGAGGCAGTCGGCGTAGGCCAGGAGCGGGTAGATGTGGCCGCCGGTGCCGCCGCCGGCGAGGACGACCGATCGAAGCTGAGGCAACGTCATGTCTTTCTGGTCGTAGTTTTCTTCTTGGTGGAGGGCTCCGGGTCGGACTCGGAGCGGGGTGCGGGCGGCAGGGGGGCCCACAGCAAGCGTACGAGACGCGAGGGGTTGCGGGCCCGCAGCGCCGTGGCGGCGTCGGGTTCGGCACGCGCGAACCCGGCGAGCATGCCCACGGCGGCGAGGATGACGACGAGCGCCGTGCCGCCGTCGGAGATGAACGGCAGCGGCACCCCGGTCATGGGGATGAGGCCGAGCACGCCGCCGATGTTGATGAAGGCCTGGCCGGCGATCCAGATGGTGACGCCGGCGGCCACGAGCGCCCGGAACGGGTCGTCGGAGCGGCGGGCGATGCGGAAGCCGGTGTAGACGAGCACGGCGAACAGCGCGAGGATGACGAGGCAGCCGACGACGCCCAGTTCCTCGGCGATGAGCGCGAAGATGAAGTCGTTGTGGCCGTTGGGGAGCCAGTCCCACTTCTGGCGGCTCTCGCCGAGGCCGACGCCGAACCACCCGCCGTCGGCGATCGCGTAGTAGCCCTGGATCGCCTGGTAGCCCCAGCTGTCGGCGAAGTCCTCGGGGCGGGCGAAGGAGATGATGCGCTGCATCCGGTAGCCCTCGAACGCGATGAGGACGGCCGAGCCGAGCAGGCCCATCGCGACGAGGACGCCGAGGATGCGCAGCGGCACGCCCGAGGCCCACAGGAGGCCGAGGAACATCGCCAGGATGATGAGCATGGTGCCGAGGTCGGCGTAGCCGATGATGATCATCAGCAGCCCGGCGATGGGGAACATCGGGATGGCCAGCTCGCGCCAGGAGGCGATGCGCGGGCCGAGGCGCACGAGCGCGTCCGCGGCCCACAGCAGCAGCGCGAACTTGGCGATCTCGGCGGGCTGGAACTGGAAGGGCCCCAGGTCGATCCACAGCTGGTCGGTGGCGAGGCCGCCGGAGCCCTCGCCGCCCGCGGCCTCCGCCTGCTTCTGGCGGATGGACATGACGACCAGGACGAGGCCGAGGAGGATCGCGACGACCAGGAGCGGCCGGGAGACCGCGCGGTAGGTGCGCGAGGGCAGGCGCTGCGCGACCCAGAAGCAGACGAGGCCGACGACGGCCCACACGACCTGCTGGAGGATGACGGCGAACGGGTCGCCGGTGGCCTCGTAGGACTCGACCATGGTGGCCGAGAAGACCATCACGAGGCCGATGGTGAGGAGCAGCGCCGAGGAGGAGAGCAGCAGGTAGTACGAGGCGAGCGGCCGGTCGAGCAGGCCGCGCAGCAACTCGGTGAACCCGCTCCTCACTCGGCCTCACCCTCGATCAGGGCTCGGGCCGCGGCGGCGAACGCGTCGCCGCGGTGGGCGTAGGAGGTGAACATGTCGTAGGAGGCCCCGGCCGGGGAGAGGAGCACGGTGTCCCCCGGCTCGGCCAGTGCGGCGGCGCGGGCGGCGACTTCGGTCATCACCGCATCGTCGCGGCCGTCGAGGACGACGACGGGGAGGTCCGGGGCGTGTCGCGCCAGCGCGTCGGCGACGAGCGCCCGGTCCTGCCCGATGAGGACGGCGCCTCGCATCTTGGGGGCGTACTGGGCGACGAGGCCGTCGACGTCGACGCCTTTGAGCTGGCCGCCCGCGACCCACACGATGGAGTCGTAGGCCGCGAGCGCGGCGGCGGCGGCGTGCGGGTTGGTGGCCTTGGAGTCGTCGACCCAGGTGACGCCGTCGTGCTCGACGAGGGTGACGTTGCGGTGCGGTTCGGGGACGTATTTGCGCAGGGCGTCGCCGATGTCGGCGTGGGTGACGCCGACCTGGCGGGCGAGTGCGGCGGCGGCGAGGGCGTTGGCGACGTTGTGCCATCCGGCGGGGTGGACGTCGTCGACCGAGCAGATCTGCACCGGTTCGGGCCCGGTGTAGTCGACGAGCCAGCCGAGGGCGACGCCGAATTGGCCGCGTTCGGGGTGGTTGAGCGTGAACCCGGTGACGTCGGCGTCGGTGTGCTTGGCGAGGGCGACGACGGACGGGTCGTCGAGGTTGACGACCGCCTGGCCGCCGCGCCAGACGGCGGCTTTGGCTTCGGCGTAGGCGTCGAAGCCGCCGTGCCAGTCGAGATGGTCGGGGGCGAGGTTGAGCACTGCCCCGGCGGTCGGCGCGAGTTCGCTGGACCAGTGGAGCTGGTAGCTGGAGAGTTCGACGGCGATGACGTCGAAGGGGCCGTTGGCGGCGTGGACGAGCGGGACGCCGATGTTGCCGAGCGCGGCGGTGCGCAGTCCGGCGGTCTCGAGCATCGCGGCGAGCATCGTCGTGGTGGTGGTCTTGCCGTTGGTGCCGGTGACGGCGAGCCAGCGGGCGGCGCCGGGTTCGCGCAGGCGCCAGGCGAGTTCGGGTTCGGAGAAGGTCTCGATCCCGGCCGCGGCGGCGGCCTGCGCGATCGGGTGGTGCGGCGGGAAGCCCGGGGAGAGCACGACCTGCTGGACGCCGTCCAGCAGTGCGGGATCGAACTCGTCGGCGACGACGCAGGTCGCGCCGCGGGCGGCGAGGGCCTGCATGCGTTCGGAGTCGCTGCGGTCGTAGACGGTGACGGCGGCGCCGCGGTCGAGCAGGATCTCGGCGCATGCGGCCCCGGCGACGCGGGCTCCCGCGACGAGGACGTTGTCGGCTATCCGCATCCGTTACCCCGCGATCCGCAGGAAGTCGGCGAAGAAGAAGCCGAGTGCGATGGCGACGCCGATGCCGGCGATGATCCAGAACCGGACGACGATGGTCACTTCCGACCAGCCGGCGAGCTCGAAGTGGTGCTGGATCGGCGACATGCGGAACACTCTTCGGCCGGTGAGCTTGAAGGAGGTCACCTGGATCATGACGCTGGCGGTGGTGATGACGAAGAGGGCGCCGAGGATCGGCAGGAGCAGGATCGTCTTGGAGGCGAAGGCGAGTCCGGCGATGAGGGCGCCGAGGCTGAGGGACCCGGAGTCGCCCATGAAGATCTGGGCGGGCGAGGTGTTCCACCAGAGGAAGCCGAACATGGCCCCGGCGGCGGCGCCGGCGATGAGGGCGATCTCGAGGGGGTCGCGGACGTCGTAGCAGAGGTTGTCGGCGGGCTGGGCGCCGCCGCACCAGTGGCGGTACTCCCAGAAGCCGATGATCATGAACGCCAGGAACGCCATCATGGACGCGCCGGTGGCGAGGCCGTCGAGGCCGTCGGTGAGGTTGACGCCGTTCGCGGTCGCGTTGACCAGGAGGATGATCAGCACGATCATGCCGATCTCGGTGATGTTGGGGCCGATGTCGCTGGTGAAGGAGATGTACGGGGTCGCGACGGTCTCGGAGATCTCGTCGGAGGTGATGGAGCCGGTGTAGTAGACGGCCAGGATGCCGAAGATGGTGGCGGCGATGGTGAGGCCGAGGACCTTGGCCTTGCCGGAGATGCCGCCGGAGTGCTTGCGGCGGATCTTGAGCCAGTCGTCGATGAAGCCGACGAAGCCGCAGGTGACGAAGAGTCCGATGAGGACGATGCCGGTGGCCGTGAAACCGGTGGGGCGGTTGAAGGTGACGCCGTCCACCGATCCGGGCAGGGCCATGAGGACGAGGTGGCCGGCCACGTAGGCGAGGACGGTGGTGAAGATGAAGACGACGCCGCCCATGGTGGGGGTGCCGGCCTTGGCGAGGTGGGTCTGGGGGCCGTCCGTGCGGATGGGCTGCCCGGCCTTCAAACGGCGGAAGGCCTTCGCCGCGAGGGGCGTCAGCGCCATGGTGAGCGCGAACGCCACGAACGCGGCGACGATTACGGCTCTCACTGGTCTTTGTCCTCCTTGGCGCGCAGGTAGTCGGCGACGTCCCAGGTCCGGTATCGGGAGCCCTTCACCAGGACGGCGTCGCCGGGGCGCAGCCGGTTCCGCAGCAGCGCGATGGCCGCGGCTTGATCGGGTACATGGGTGGCGGTGACGCCGTCGGCACCGTCCACGCTCTGCTCAAGATCGTCTCCGGCTGCGCCTTCGACGATGTGTTCGGTTCCTTCGCCCACGGCGATGACCTCGTCGAGGCCGGCGTCGCGGACCTGCTCGCCGAGGCGGCGGTGGCAGGTCTCGCTCTGCTCTTCGAGGTCGGCCATGAGCCCGAGGACCGCGATGCGGCGGCCCTCGGTGGGGAGCTGCCCGAGGGTGCGGACGGCCGCACCCATGGACTGGGGATTGGCGTTGTACGAGTCGTCGATGACGGTGGTGCCGTCGGGGCGTGTGAAGACGTCCATGCGGCGCTCGGAGAGCCGCCCGGCCTCGGAGACCCACGCGGCGACCGACTCGAGCGGGGCGTGGAGCTGCCAGAGGACCGCGATGGCCGCCAGCGAGTTGTAGACCTGGTGGAGTCCGAACTGGCGCAACCGGACTCGTGCGGTCTGGCCGTCGGGGGCGCGGACGGTGAACTGGTAGCGGCCTCCGGCGGGGTCGAGGTCCTCGGCCTTGAAGTCGGCGTCGTTGTCGATGCCGTAGGTGCGGATGGCGGCTTTCGTGGCCGCGGCCATGCGGGCGACCCGGGGGTCGTCGGCGTTGAGGACGGCGGTGCCGTCCTCGGCGAGGAAGCGCGGCAGTTCGCTCTTGGCGACGGCGGTGGTCTCGATGTCGCCGAAGCCGTCGAGGTGGGAGATGCCGACGTTGAGGACGACGCCGAACTCGGGCGGGGCGATCTCGCACAGCTGCGTGATGTGGCCGACGCCGCGGGCGGCGAGTTCGAGGACGACGTATTCGGTGTCGGGCTCGATGCGGCACACGGTGTAGGGGTGGCCGAGCTCGTTGTTGAAGTTGCCTTCGGTGGCGACGGTCTTGCCGAGGTGCGCGCAGAGCTGGCCGATGACGTCCTTGGTGGAGGTCTTGCCGTTGGAGCCGGTGACGCCGATGATGCGGGCCTTGGAGGCGGCGGCGACGTGCTTGGCGAGGCGGGTGAGCGCGGCGATGGCGTCGTCGACGTAGATCGCGGGAGTGTCGATCGGGCGGGTGGCGACGGTGGCGACCGCGCCTTGGGCGGCGGCCTTGGCGGCGAAGTCGTGGCCGTCGACCTTGTCGCCGGGGATCGCCAGGAACAGTCCGCCGGACCCGGCCTTGCGGGAGTCGTACTCGACGCCGCCGGTGACGACCGCTTCAGGGTCGGCCGTCTCGCTGAGCTCGCCGTCCATGACGGCGGCGACCTGGGCCAGGCTCATGGGGATCACGCGGCGGTCTCCTCCTGTTGTGAGTGCGAGCGGTGTACGGGAGTATCACGCTTCAAGGTCGTGCGCCGGTTTCACCCTGGCGGCGTCTCGTAGCGCACGCGCGAGGAGTTCCCGGTCGTCGCTGGCGACGAGACCGGCGGCGGTCTCGGTGGCGGTCTCGTGCCCCTTGCCGAGGAGGGCGATGGTGTCGCCGGGGGCGGCCAGCGCGGCGGCCGCTGCGACGGCGGCTTCCCGTCCGGGGATATTACGGCAGGGCACGCCTTCGACGGCGGCGGCCACCTCGTCGCGGATGCGGGCGGGGTCTTCGGTGCGGGGGTTGTCGTCGGTGACGATGACCAGGTCGGCGGCGTGCGCGGCGGCGGCGCCCATGAGGGGGCGCTTGGAGCGGTCGCGGTCGCCGCCGGCGCCGAGGATGGCGATGACCTTGCCGGGAGTGGAGTCGCGGAGGGCTTCGAGGACGGCGGTGATGGCCTCGGGCTTGTGGGCGTAGTCGACGACGCCGCGCACGGGGTTGTCGCCGGAGACGAGTTCCATGCGGCCGGGGACGCCGGTGCAGGAGGCGACGCCGGTGAGGGCGGTGGCGGTGTCGACGCCGGCGGCTTCGAGGAGGGCGACGGCGAGGGCGGCGTTGGCGACGTTGTGGCGGCCGGGCATGTTGACCAGGCCTTCGCCTTCGCCGCCGGGGGTCTTGAGGCGGAATCGCTGGGTGAAGCCGTCGCTCGTGATGTCGGAGGCGTAGTAGTCGGCGCCGGAGTCGGTGAGGGAGAACTCGAGGGTGCCGGGGCCGGCGAGGGAGGCGACGCGCTTGTCGTCGGCGTTGAGGATCGCGGTCTGGGCGCGGCCGTCGAAGAGGCGGGCCTTGGCCTCGAAGTAGTCGTCGAGGTCCTTGTGGAAGTCGAGGTGGTCGGTGCCGAACATGGTGAATCCGGCGGCGCGGAAGCGGCAGCCGGCGACGCGGCCGAGCACGAGGGCGTGGCTGGAGACCTCCATGACCACGTCGGTGACGCCTTTTTCGAGGGCGACGGCGAGGAGGGCCTGGAGTTCGGGGGCTTCGGGGGTGGTGCGGGCGGATTCGATGCGCTCGCCGGCGATGCGGGTCTCGACGGTGCCGATGATGCCGGTGGTGCGTCCGGCGTGGGCGAGCCCGGCTTCGACGAGGTAGGCGGTGGAGGTCTTGCCGTTGGTGCCGGTGATGCCGAGGAGGTTGAGGCGCTCGGAGGGGCGGCCCCAGACGCGGGCGGCGATCTCGCCGGTGAGGGCGCGGGGGTCGTCGGCGACGAGGACGGGAAGGCGGCCGTCGGCGAGGGCGGCGCCGCGCGCGTCGGTGAGGACGGCGACCGCGCCTTGCGCGGCGGCCTGGGCGGTGAACTCGGCGCCGTGGCGGTTGGCGCCGGGCAGGGCGGCGAAGAGGTCGCCGGGTGCCACGGCGTCGGCGGCGAGCGAGACCCCGGTGACGTCGAGGGCCAGTTCGGCCGCCTCGGGGAGGAGGTCGGCGAGGCCGTCGATGCAGTAGGGGACGGTCGTCTCAGGACGCGGAAAGCTCGGCACGGCCTGACCCTACACCGGTACGCACCGTCTGCGAGCCTTACACCGGCGGGGCGCACCGAAAGCGGTTACGCGGACTCCGCGCCTGTGTGGTCGGGGTGGGCGACGGGGTTGCGGTCGTGCGCGTCGAGGT
Source organism: Glycomyces sp. NPDC049804 (assembly GCF_040674615.1). Classification (NCBI taxonomy): domain Bacteria; kingdom Bacillati; phylum Actinomycetota; class Actinomycetes; order Glycomycetales; family Glycomycetaceae; genus Glycomyces; species Glycomyces sp. NPDC049804. Next base: position 25,317 of record NZ_JBFAMQ010000004.1, on the reverse strand, counting down.
TGTCCGACCAGGTGCCGAGGAGCTTGTCGAGCTCGGCGGCCTGGTCGCAGCTGATCGCGTCGAGAAAGAGCTCGCGGACCAGCGAGAGGATGCATGGCGCGGCCTGCTCCAGGCGCGCGGAGCCGTCCTCGGTGAGGTGCACCCAGATGCCGCGGTTGTCGCGGCCGCACTTCTTGCGCGAGACCAGGCCCATCTCGGAGAGCTTGTTGATCTGGTAGGTGACGGCGCTCTTGGCGGTGACGATGCTGTCGGCGAGCTCGCTCATGCGCATCGCGCGCTCGTCGCTGTCGGCGAGGCGCAGCAGGATCTCGTACTGGGTGTGGGTGATGCCGTGCTGCTCCTGGAGCCGCCGGTCGATGTGGTGCTCGAGACGGTGGGTGACCTGCAGGAACCGGGTCCACACGGAGTTCACGTCGGGCGAGAGCCAGCGGCTCTCGAAGTCTCCCGCGCTCATCGGCGGCCCCTCCTTCCTCGGTTTCGGCACCCGCCAGGGCGGCTGGTTCGAATTCGAACAATCCTATCAGGGTGAACCTTTCCGCACGGGTCTCGAGTTAGCCACGCCATAGCCGTGACCAGGACCGGTAGCCCGGCGGCTACCTGCGGTGACGCGGAATGACCCGATGCGACCGAGGAATATTCCCGTTCTACGCTGTACGCCGACCACCCGTCCCATCGGCTCCGAGCAACCGAAGGACCTCACGCCTTGAACGCCGGCACTGCCTCCCCCGCGCGCGACCGCGGCCCCAGACCGCTTCTCAGCGGCGCCAAGCGCATCCTCTCGCTTCCGATCGTGGCGCTCGCGGGCGTGGTCTTCCTGGTCGCGCCCGCCTCCCAGTCCTCAGCGCAGGAGGAGGAGGGCAACATCTCGGACGAGCTGAGCGAGGCCGTCACGGCCTATCTCGACGCACAGGACGAGCTGGAGGCACTCAAGCAGGAGCAGGAGGACCTCGAGCAGGAGCTCCAGGACTCCGAGGCCGAGTCGGCCGCGCTCAAGGTCGAGCTCGAGGAGTACGCGGCCATCGCGTCCACGACCTCCGACTTCCAGTCCACCGCCGCGCTGCTCGCCTCGGGCGACCCGCAGAACGCCATCGCGGCCATGGAGATGCTGCAGTTCCTCGGCGAGTCCCGCGCCGACCGGCTCAACGAGCTGATCGCCCGGCTCCAGGAGATCGAGGCGACCCGTGAGACCCTCGCGGACAACATCGAGGAGCAGGAGAACACCACCGAGGAGATGGAGGCGGCCCGCGACCGGGCCGCCCGCGAGCTCGCGGCCTCCGGCGGCGACGACGCCGTCGGCCCCTCCGCCTCCGACGCTCCCCCGGCCGAGCCCTTCGAAGGCGAGAGCAACGGCTGCACCGAGGAGGACCCGACCACGGACGGCTGCCTCAGCCCGCGCACGCTCCACGCCCTGGAGCAATCCCAGGTCGTGGGCTTCCGCCGGTACGTGAAGTGCTACCGCGTGTCGTCCTTCGGCGAGCACGGCAAGGGCCGCGCCTGCGACTTCTCCTCCGAGCCGGACGGGTTCAGAGGGGACGCCCAGGGCGAGGACTACGAGTACGGGCAGAACCTCGCGGCCTGGTTCGTCGAGAACGCCGATGTGCTCGATGTGCAGTACGTCATCTGGTACCGCCAGATCTGGCTGCCTTCGAGCGGCTGGAAGTCCTACAGCGGCGCGCACGGCGACCCGAACTCCGACCACACGAACCACGTGCACCTGAGCATCCGCTCCTGACGCTCGCGGCGGTTGCTTCGACCAGGGGCCGAACAGGTCACAGGTGCGAAGTAGACGCAGTGTCGCCGCCCCTGTGTACCGTGGTCCCATGAGCTTCGGACCGTCCTCCCTCTCTCGCCGCGGCGCGCTGACCGCCGGCGGCCTCGCCGTGGTGGGCCTCGCAGCGGCCTGCACGAAGGAATCGGGCACCCTCGGCCAGGACGGGGGCGACGCCACCTCCGAAGCGCCGCAGAGCGCCGCGAAGGTGCAGATCACACCCGCCGACGGCGCCGCCGACGCGACCGCCGCCACCGAGATCTCCTGGACCGTCGAAGCCGGCGAGTTCAAGGAGTTCAAGCTCACCGACGCCGAAGGCGCCGAAGTCGAGGGCGCGATGCACCCCGACGGGACCACCTGGGTCCCCGCCAGCCCGCTCGCGTGGGAGGGCACCTACACGGCCACGGTCACCGCCGACGACGCCGACGGCCTCACCGCCACCGCGACCTCGACGTTCACCACCATCGCCTCCCCGGGCAACCGCGTCTCGATCGAGAACTACCTGCCGGGCGAGGACTCCACGGTCGGCATGGGCGCGATCCTCGCGTTCCGCTTCTCCGACTACGAGATCCCCGAGGACCTGCGCGCCTCGGTCGAACGCCGCCTCTTCGTCGCCTCCGAGCCGGCGCAAGAGGGCTCCTGGCACTGGATCACCGGCCGGGCGCTCGAATACCGGCCCAAGGAGTTCTGGCAGCCGAACACCGCCGTCACCGTGCGGCTGGGCCTCGGCGGACTCGACATCGGCGACGGCCGCTACGGCGAGTTCGACGTCGAGACCGCCTTCAACATCGACGCCGAATCGCGGTACCTGGAGGCGGACAACAACACCAAGCAGATGAAGGCCTACCGCGACGGCTCCGTCGTGCAGACCATCCCGATCTCGCTCGGCTCCGACACGCCCATCGACGGCAACGACGCGCGCTCGTTCTCCGGCACCATGACCATCATGAGCCGCGAGGAGGAGTCGACCTTCGTCTCCGACCTGTACGACTACGAGACCGACGTCAAGTGGGCGATGCGCCTGACCTTCTCGGGCCAGTTCATCCACGGCGCGCCCTGGGCCGCCGACCGGCTCGGCCGCGCGAACGGCTCGCACGGCTGCCTCAACGTCTCCGACGAGATGGGCGAGTGGATCTACAACTTCGTGCGCTGGGGCGACCCGGTCATCGTCAAGAACACCGGCATCGAAGTCCCGCAAGGCGACGGCTTCACCGGCTGGACCCTCGACTGGGAGACGTTCAAGGCGGGCTCGGCCCTGCAGGCCTAGACAGACGCGAAAAGCCCGGCGAATCATCGCCGGGCTTTTCGCGGTTCCGTCTCAGACGACTTCTTCGGTGCGGACCTTCGGGTCGGCGGCCTGCGGGTGCTCCTCGAGGATCTTCCGGTGCGCCCAGCGCTCCACGAAGAACGAGGCGACCGGCACGGTGCCGCCGAGCATGAGCCCCACCGTCTGCGGCCAGAACCGCCAGCCCGCCTGCTGCGCGAGGTGGAAGGCGAGCACCAGGTAGACCATGTAGCAGAGGCCGTGGATCGGGCTGATGACCGACACCATCGTGTCGTTCCCGCCGAAGTACTTGAGCGGCATGGCCACGAGCATGAGCAGGATCAGGAAGGTGCCGACGATCCAGGCGACGATCCGGAAGCGTTTCAGAGCGGCGTTCATGCGTGGCTCCCCTGTGCGGGTTCGGTTTCGGTCGGGCGGGCGAGAAGGCTCGGCTCATGCTCTTTCCGGCGGGCCTTCAAGATGTCGCCTTCGTAAGGCGAGGTCATGGGCGGCGGCTCGGGCTTCCCGCGCCCCGGCTCCGCGGGGCGGTCCTTGCGCAGTTCCAGGCGCATCTGGCGGATCCACAGCACGAGCGTGAAGACCGCGAACAGCGGCCACTCGAACGCGTAGCCCCAGCTGATGGCGTTGCCGCCCTGCGCGCGGGAGAGCTGCCACCAGCCGAGCAGGCCGAAGGCGACCGTCAACACCACCGCGAAGCAGTGGAGGACGATCCAGGGAGCCGTCAGCAACCGTCGCACAAGGCCAGACTAAGGTGACCGACCCGATGTTGCCGCCGGGGGGCCGCGCGTGGTGACATAGGCCGGTGACTCAGGACCTGCCGCTGCCCGGCGCCGTGAAGGCGTACCCCGAACCCGACGCCGCCGACGTCCGCGAACTCCTCCTCGACTGGTGCGGCGCCGAGACCGAGGACGCCGACGACGCCGCCAAGGCCCTCGGCGCGCTCGACCCCGCCGCGCGCGAGACCGCCGACCGCCTCTACCAGTCCATCGCCGCCGACATGGGCGGGCGCAAATGGCTGAGCTGGCCCAAGCCCCCCGAGGCGCACCCGCTGCTGGGCCTGTACCCGCTGCTCGCGGCCGTCCCGGACATGCTCGCGTTCCACCGCGAGCGCGGCGTCGACGAAGAGCTGTCGCGCAAGGTCCTCTCCGACATCGGCGAGAAGCTGCGCTTCAACCGCCGCATCTACGGCCGCGCCGGGCTGGACGTCGCGAACTGGTTCACCGGGCATGTGCGCGGGGCGCTCTACCAGCTCGGGCGGCTCCAGTTCTGCGTCGAAGGCCCGGACCCGCGGCCGTTCGTGGGCATGCACATCCGCGGCGAGGGCGGGCCGCTCACGCTCGACGCGGTGCGCGACTCGGTCGAATGGGCGCTCGAGTACTTCCCGGCGGTCTTCCCCGAGCGGTACGACGGCCCCGAGGACATGGTCTTCATGTGCGAGTCGTGGCTGCTCGACCCGCAGCTGAGCGACTGGCTGCCCGAGCGGTCGAACATCCCCGGCTTCGGCGCGCTCTTCGACCTCCAAGGCCCCGGCGACCCGGCGGGCAACCGCTCCGACCTGTGGCGCTTCGTCTTCGGTCGCCCCGAGGACACGCCCGTCGACGAACTGCCGCAGGACAACACGCTCCAGCGCTCGGTCCTCGCGGGCATCAAAGCGGACGTGCCGTGGCGCAACCGCTTCGGCCGCCTCAACCTCCCGAGGCTCGGCCTCTAGACCGGACCGCAACGGCCGCAGCACTGCGCTGCGGCCGTTCGGCGTCTACTCCCCCGCGCGGGCCGACTGCCAGGCCTCGCTCGCCACGTAGTGGTTGTCGTACCGCTCCCCCGAGGCGGGGATCTCCTTCGGATCGGCCTCGCCCGCGTTGACGCGCTCGAGCAGCCGGTAGTAGTCGAACCGGTCGGCGGCCGGGGTGAAGACGGCGAGGACGTCGGCGTCGTGCCCTGCGGCGGCGCCGAACGCGTGCGGCAGGCCCGGCGGGATGCTCACGAAGTCGCCGGCCTCCAGGACGATGACCTCGTCACCGGTGAGGACCTGCAGGCGGCCGGAGATGACGAACAGCGATTCGCTGGTGCCGGTGTGGAAGTGCGAGGGCGCGCCGTCGCCGCCGGCGGGGAAGATCGAGCGGGTGACCGAGAGGGCGCCGCCGGTCTGCGAGGAGTCGGCGAGCAGGGTCATCACCGAGTCCTGGGCGTGGGCCAGCTTCTCGGCGGTGTCGGCGCGGGCGATGACGGGTGCGGGGACGGTGTCCACGGGTGCTCCTCTGGTAGGCGGACCGGCTCCTGCCGGACGTTATATCTAGACATTACATGTCCAGATAAAAATCCGCAACCCGTCCCCGGCACCAAAACCTGATGTCCAGAAGGAGTACTGCGCTGCGGCAGGCTTTACTTACCCGGACAGATAAGCTCGAGATATGAAGATCAGCGAAGGCGTCGAATGGGCCGCGCACTGCTGCCTGCTCCTGGACTGGATGGGCGTCGACGAGCCCGTCTCCACCGCGCGGCTCGCCGCCGGGTACGGCCTGCCGCCCGCCTACCTCAACAAGCAGCTCCAGCCGCTCGTCAAGGCGGGCATCCTCACCTCGACCGCGGGCAAGAAGGGCGGCTTCCGGCTCGCCAAGAGCCTCAAGGACATCACGCTCATGGACGTGCTCACCGCGATCGAGGGGCCCGCGGAGGCGTTCCAGTGCGCCGAGATCCGCCAGAACGGCGTCTGGGGCGACGAACCCGCCTCGGCGTTCCGCGCCCCGTGCGCGATCGACACCGCCATGCGCGGCGCCGAACTCGAATGGCGGCGCGCCCTCGCCGCGCAGTCCCTCGCGGCGATCCAGCAGAACGCCGAACTCCAGGCCCCGAATCTCCGCACCCAGGTTCAGGACTGGTACGCCGAGCCGAGGCCATAGGCTGTCGGCATGCGGATCGTCATCGCCGGGTCGAGCGGCTATCTCGGCAAGCCCCTGATGCAGGCCCTCGAGAGCGTGGGCGAGGGGCACGACATCGTGCGGCTCGTGCGCCACCGCCCCGACGAGGAGAACGAGATCCTCTGGGACCCCTACCAAGGGCCCCTCGACCCGCAGATCCTCGACGGCGTAGACGCGGTCGTGAACCTCTGCGGCGTCAACGTCGGCGGCAAGCGCTGGAACGACGCGTACAAGAAGCGCATCGAGACGAGCCGGGTCATCCCCACCAAGGTCCTCGCCGAAGCCGTGGCGGCGGCCGGGGTCCCGGCCATGGTCAACGGCTCGGCCGCGGGCTGGTACGGCGACCGCGCCGACGTGGAGGTCGACGAGTCGACCCCGGCCGCGGCCGACTTCCTCGGCCGCCTCTGCCTGAGGTGGGAATCGGCCACGGCCCCCGCGGAAGAAGCGGGCGCGCGCGTGGTGAAGCTGCGCACCGGCCACGTCCTCGGCCCCGACAGCGTCCTGCTGGACCGCTTCGTCCCAGTGTGGAAGTGCTTCCTGGGCGGCCGCTTCGGCAGCGGACGGCAGTATCTCCCCTGGATCTCCTTGCGCGACTGGGTGAACGCCGCCGTCACCGCCATCGAGGACGACTCGGTCCGGGGCCCCGTCAACATGGTCGGCCCGACTCCGGCCACCAACCGCGAGTTCACCAAAGCCCTCGGAGCGGTCGTCCACCGCCCGACGCCCTGGATCATCCCCGGCTGGGCCGTCAAGATCGTCGCCGGCGAAGCCGCCATCGAAATGCTCCGCGGAGCGAAGATCAAGCCGGGAGCGTTGCAGGCCAACAACTTCGAGTACCAGGACGAGACGGTCTTCGAGGCTCTGAGGTACGCCCTCCACAACTGACCCCCGCATCACCCGAACGGCCCTGCGCTTGCGCGGGGCCGTGGTCGTCGTCCCCAAGGAGGTGGACGCAGCTCACAGCCCCGGGCTCTTCCCGCAGAGGATCGCGCCGAGCTAAATTGAACACGTTCAACCTTGAACACGTTCAATTGAATCTCGTGAACGGACCCCCATGGCCCCCACGCCCATAACCCCAGACCCAACCCCGATCTCCGCGCTCGCCATGCAGTCCGCACCGCGCTCCGTCATCACCGCACAAGTGCTCATGTGGCTGCACTTCGCCGCCTTGCCGTGTGTCCTCGGTTCGGTCGCTGTCGTCGTGCTCCTTCGCATGTCCGACGTTGAAAGTGGCCCGATCACGGATGACGAGGCCGCCGACATGATGAGATTCAGCCTCGGCACCCTGCTCATCTCGGCCGTGGTGCTGACCTTCGTCGGCATCCTCGCCGTCAATCTGCGCCGCGGCCGCCGTTGGGCTCGGACCGCGACTCTCGTGTTCAACGGCGTCTGGATAGCGCTCGGGCTCTTCATCTTCCTCACGCCTTCGCCCCTTCTCATCTGCCTCGAAGGCGCAATCGCCGCATGCCTGTGCACGACCTCGGCGAAAGCCTGGTTCACCAACCCCCCAAATGTCGGCCCTCTCGTCGTGGCCTGGCCAAAGGACAAGGACTGACGATGCCTTCACAAGATCCAACGACACCCGGCCGCCGGCCGAAGAGGCGCACGGCCTATCCAGAAATGCCGATCCTGGTTCAGCCTGTGCCCAAGCCAAGGGTGCCGAAAGCCATCTCCACCGTGCGGGCCCTCACCGGGTTCCAGGTCGTGCTGGTCATGCTCTGCGGAAACTGCTCGTTCGGCTGGACACTGGTCGCCGGGTTCGGCTGGCTTGCAAATCACTTCGGCCTCGCCGCAGATCCCCTCGGGTTCGGAATCTATTCGGCTTGGGCAGTCGGCTTCGCCGCGATCGTCGCCTACGCCATCTTCACCGACCGCTGGACGGTTCGGGCGGACCGCCGGGCTCGGACCACGATCATCATCGGAACCGCGGTCCTGGTCAGCTTCACCGCCGCAGCGATCGCGATATGGAAGTGGAACGGAGATGACATCACTGCGGCCATTCTCCTCGCAGCCGCGCCTCCACTCATCCTTCAGGCGATCGCCCTGAAGTGCGTCTTCGGATATGAGGGCCGCCGCTGGTTCGCAAGCAGTGAGGCCGATCGGATGGACGGGTCTGCTTAGACTTAGCGGACCCGCCCGTTGAAGGACCGCCATGTACACGCCGCCTGCCACTCCGCCCGCTTCTCCCCTGCCGCCCGATCTGCTGCATCGCAAACCGGGCACGGTCACAACCGCACAGGTGATGCTCTGGCTGCAGTTCTCCTTCTTGATCTGCTGCGGGGCGGGCGGCGGGCTCACCGCCCTGTTCTGGTCGGATGCGCTGAACTTCAGCGACCTCGAGTTCGAGCAGGACCTGTCGCAAGGGTTCGGGAACCTGGCGCTGGTCGTGACGATCGTCATCGCTGCGACGATCGTGCTCGTGATCCTGTTCGGGATCCTGGCCGTCAAGATCGGCGCGGGGCGGCGTTGGGCGCAGGTGGCGACGATCGTGGTCATGCTGCTGGCGTTCGTGTCCGGGTTCATCGGGATCTACACCGGGTTCGAGGCGAGCAGTCAGGCGGGCGAACCCGCCGACGGGACGCGGTTGATCTGGACCCTGTTGAGCCTCGCCATGCCGCTCGTGACACTGCTCTGCCTGTTCACCGGCTCGGCGAACCAGTGGTTCCGCCAGAAGGGGCGCGACCCGCTCAAGGGGCTGCCGCTGCAGAGCCCTCCGGGAGTGCCGTACCGGCCCTACTGAGGGCGGCGCCGAGGGCGGCGATGTTGTCGCCCACCGCGTCCGGGTCGCCGATGCCCTCGACCATGAGGAGCTGGCGGCGGACGCCCGTGGCCTCCGCGGACGCGGCGAGGCGTTCGGCGACGTGGCCAGCGGGGCCGACGGCGTGGCGTTCGATCATCCAGTCGACGTAGGCGGCGTGGTCGCGGGCGCTGCGGCCGGGTTTGAGGCTCACGTACTGGCCGACGCCGCGGGTGAGGAGCTCGGTGAGGGACGACCGGAGCCGGTCGACCGTCGCGCGGTCGTCGGCGATCTGCGCGAGGTGGGTCGAGACGTGTTCGGCCGCATCGGGATCGAAGTCGGCGGCTTCGGCTTCGCGCCGCCAGGCGGTCAAGAGCTTGATGTGGTCTGCGTCGGGCGCGTGCATGCCGAGGAGGAGCGGCAGGCCGAGGCGTCCGGCGAGGCGGGCGGTGCCTTCGCCGGTGGCGGCGACCCAGACGGGGCGGCCGGTGCCGGGGGGCATGACGCGTACGGGCAGGACGTCGAAGAACTCGCCGGTGTGGGTGACCTCGGCGTCGCCGGAGAGCCAGCGCCGCAGGAGGCCGAGGCCCTCTTCGAAGCCGCGTTCGTAGCGGTCGAGGCCGGAGCCGAAGACGTCGAGGTCGATCCAGGGGCCGCCGCGGCCGACGCCGAGGCGGAAGCGGCCGGGGGCGAGGGCGTCGAGGGTGGCGGCCTCTTCGCCGAGGGCGACGGGGTGGCGGTTGGAGAGGACCGCGACGGCGGTGCCGATCTGGAGGCGTTCGGTGGCGGCGAGGAGGTGGGCGGCCATGAGGGTCGCGGAGGGGCTGGCGCCGTATTCGATGAAGTGGTGCTCAGCGGTCCAGACGCCGTCGAGGCCGGCCGTTTCGGCTTGCCGCGCATAGGAGACGACTCGGCGGAGTGCCGCCGCCGGCGCGATGCCGGGGAACACTCCGCCGAGGAGGAAGAGATCGTGAGCGCTCATGCGCTCACTCTATGGCTTTGTCCTAATGACGCAACATCTCCGCGACGAGGAACGCGAGCTCGAGCGACTGCTGCGTGTTCAGGCGCGGGTCGCAGGCGGTCTCGTAGCGGTCGGAGAGCTGGTCGTCGCGGATCTCCTGGGCGCCGCCGACGCATTCGGTGACGTCCTCGCCGGTGAGTTCGATGTGGATGCCGCCCGGGTGGGTCCCGGTCTGGCGGTGCACTTCGAAGAAGCCGAGGACCTCGTCGACGACCTGGTCGAACGCGCGGGTCTTGTACCCCGAGGCGGCCTCGTAGGTGTTGCCGTGCATGGGGTCGCACTGCCACACGACCTTGCACCCGGCGGCCTGGACCTTCTCGATGATCGGGGGCAGGACGGTGCGGACGTTCTTGTGGCCCATGCGGGTGATGATGACGAGCTTGCCGGGGACGTTCTCCGGGTTGAGCTTCTGGCACATCTCGACGACGCCTTCGGGCGTGGCGGTCGGGCCGATCTTGCAGCCGACCGGGTTCGCGACGCGGGAGAGGAAGTCGATGTGGGCGCCGTTCAGCTGGCGGGTGCGCTCGCCGTTCCACAGCATGTGCCCGGACAGGGCGTAGGCCTTGCCGTTGAAGATGCGGGTGAGCGCCCGGTCGTACTCGATGGCGAGCATCTCGTGGGAGGCGAAGACCTCGGCGGTGTGGAGGTTCTCGTCCTCGACGCCGCAGGCGGCCATGAAGCGCACGGCGCGGTCGATCTCGCGGCCGATGGCCTCGTAGCGCTCGCCGGCCGGGGAGGTGCGGACGAAGTCCTTGTTCCAGTCGTGCACGGCCATGAGGTCGGCGAGGCCGCCGCGCAGGTAGGCGCGGAGCATGTTCATGGTGGCGGCGGAGTTCGCGTAGGCGCGGATCATGCGCTGCGGGTCGCAGACGCGGGCCTCTTCGGTCGCTTCGAGCGAGTTGAACATGTCGCCGCGGTAGACGGGCAGGCCGAGCGAGTCGGTCGCGGCCGAGCGCGGCTTGGAGTACTGGCCGGCGACGCGGCCGACCTTGACGACTGGGAGCGAGGCGCCGTAGGTGAGCACGACCGCCATCTGCAGGAGGGTGCGCATGTTCGCGAGCACGTGGTGCTCGGTGTTGTCGATGAACGTCTCGGCGCAGTCGCCGCCCTGCATGAGGAAGGCGCGGCCCTCGCACACCTCGGCGAGGAGTTCGCGCAGGTGCTCGACCTCGTAGGGGGCGACGATCGGCGGGACGCCGGCGAGCACCCCGGCGACGTCCTCGACCTCGGCGTAGTCCTCCCACGGGGGAACCTGCTCGCGGGGCAGGTTCCGCCAGGCGTCGAGCTGATAGCGCTCGGCTTCCTCCGCGTCGGCGACGACGGGGACGAGGCCAGGGTTTCGCAGGTCATGCCATTGGCGGTTCACGCGCTAATGGTACGTGGCGGCGGGGCGCGGTCACCACGATGATTTGCGTGTCTCAATGGGTGAACCCTCACAGGCGGACGGGCGGCGCGACACACCGGGACCGGCGCAGACATCCCACCTTTGGGGACGCGTCTAGGCTGGCCGGGTGCGCAAGACGACTATTGAAGACTGGCTGACCGACCTCGCCTCTGAGCTCCCGGCGCCCGGCGGCGGCGCGGCGGCGGGGATGAGCGCGGCCATGGCCGCCGCCCTGGTGTCCATGGTGTGCAACCTGACCATCGGCAAACCGAGGTTCGACGAGCATGAAGCGGTGATGCGGGAGGCGCTGGCCGAGGCCGAGCGGCTGCGGCTGGAGGCACTGCAGCTCGCGGAGGACGACGCGGAGGCGTTCTCGGGCGTCGTGGCCGCCTACAAGCTGCCGAAGTCCTCTGACGAGGAGAAGGCGGCGCGGACCGCCGCGATCCAGGCGGGCCTGGTCGAGGCCGCGGCGGTGCCGCTCGCGGTGGCGCGGGTGTCGGCCGAGGTGATCAAGCTGTCGGGCCGGATCCTGGAGGGGTCGAACCCGAACGTGCTCTCGGATGTGGCCGTGGCGGCGTCGGCGGCGAAGTCGGCGCTGGAGTCGGCGGCGCTGAACGTCGACATCAACGTGGTCGCGATCAAGGACGCCGCCGAGCGGGAGCGGCTGGCGAGCACGCTCAACGAAGCGCTGCAGGCGAAGGTGCAGGCCGAGGCGATCATGCAGATCGTGGCGAAGAGGATTCGGGCATGAGTGACATCGACGGGCGCGCCGTAGCGGCGGCGCTGCGCGCGGAGGTCGCCGCGGACGCGGCGCGGCTGCGCGAAGAGGGCATCGTCCCGACCCTGGCGGTCGTGGTGCCGACGGACGACGAGGGCACGGCCTGGTACGTGCGCTCGATCCGCAAGGCCGCGGAGAAGGAGGGCATCGACTGCCGGGTCGAGCACCTCAAGGACCCCGGCAAGGACGAGATCGTCGCGAAGCTGCAGGAGCTTTCGGCGGATCCGGCCGTGCACGGGATCATCTGCCAGACGCCGCTGCCGGAGGGCGTGACGCTCTCGTCGGTCGGCGGGTACATCAGCCCGCTCAAGGACGTGGACGGCGCGAACTCGGAGAGCCTGGGCCGCTTGGCCGCCGGGCTGCGCACGTTCGCCCCCGCGACGGCCGCGGCGGTGCTGGAGCTGCTCAAGCGCGAGGACCTGGTCCTGGAGGGCGCCAAGGCGGTCGTCGTGGGACGGTCCACTGTGGTGGGCAAGCCCGCGGCGCTGCTGCTGCTCAACGAGTCCGCGACCGTGACGGTGTGCCACTCGCGCACGAAGGACCTCGCGGCGGTCTGCCGCGAGGCGGACGTGCTGGTCGCGGCGGTGGGCCGCGCGGGCATGATCACCGCGGACTTCGTGAAGCCCGGCGCGACCGTGATCGACGTGGGCACCAACCCGACCGACGACGGCGGCCTGGTCGGCGACGTCGACTACGCCTCGGTCGCCCCGATCGCCGGCCGGCTCACCCCGGTCCCGCGCGGCGTCGGACCGGTCACCACCGCACTCCTGCTGCGCCACACCGTGATCGCGGCGGAACTGCCGAAGAGCCACTAGCGCGCCGACGACACCGAGGCCGATCGCCCCGCAGCGGGCGGTCGGCCTCCCGCGTTCCCGTGAACTGTCGGTTTCCCGACAACACGCGGTTGGACGGTCGCGGTTACCGGGGAAATGCCCGGAAACGCCGGAACTCGCGAAACCGCTGGTGAACTGGTAAAACACCCGGTCATCGCTATGCTCCGGCCATGAGCGCATACCCCTCCAAGAACTTCTGGGCCGCCCTCAGCGCCCTGGCCACTGCGGCAGGTGTCGTCGTCACCGTCCTGATCTGGCGGCACGGCGTCAACGCCGAAAACGACCCCGACCCCGCCCAGCCCGCCGCCTCGAGTGAAAGCGAAGCATCGCCCGAGACCGGAAGCGGCCCTTGGCAGGAGGCCGACACGTTCACCGTCCGGCTCTCGGCCACCTTCCAAGGTGACGAATGCTGGGACCGACACGTCGACCTCGACGACGGCGGCGCCGGCGAAGACCTCCACGGCGACAGCGAGCCCGCCGCATGGGCCGACCTCATCTGGTACTCGTGCGGCAGCTGGCAGACCGCCTACCTGTACAGCCCCGGCGAGACGACGGGACTGACCCCGGCCGGTACCGGCCTCGACCCCGCGGACTGCAACGCCGCGACCGGCGGCGAGACCGGATTCGGGCTGGACCTCGACCCCGACGCGCCGCCGAGCGCACACGGATGCCTGTTCACCACCGAAGGCATGCTCGCGGGCGTGTCGGTCGACAGCCTCGAATGGGTCGCGGGCGCGGCCGAAGCGGAGCTGACCGTGATCCTCTGGGCGCGGAACGACTAAGCGTCGACGCAGTCGGCCAGCGCGGGGAGGAAGTCCATGAAGCGGGCGCGCTGCTGGTGCGTGTCCGTGCCGGTGCCGTCGCTCTTCCAGGCCGCGAGCCAGCCGCCCTTCGCCGCCCACGACCATCGGAACAGGTCGAGGCCCTCGGCCTCGGCCGCCGCGGCGAGCGCCGTCGCGAAGGCCGGGTCGTCGGTGTGGAGCTGCCGGGGCACGGGCCGGAAGAAGCGGTCGAGGGCGTCGGCGGTGAACCGCCCGATGCGGCCGCGCTGGCGCGTCGGCGGGCGCGGCGGGTCGGGCAGCACCACGGCGGTGTACCGCGCGCGGTGCGGGTGCCAGTTCCCGGCCATCGAGGAGTCGCCGTCGAGCAGCCGGTGCTGGACCACGTCGGGGACGGTGCCGCGCAGCCGCACAGCGTGGCAGCGCAGCTGGTAGATCGAGCCGGCGGCCGTCGCGTCGAGCGCGCTGAACCCGAAGCTCGGCCTGCCGCCCCAGACGCCGCGCGTCCACCCGCGCACCCGTGCGACCGGGAATCCCAAGCGGCCCAATGAGTCCAAGACCTCGGCGGTCTCGCCGCCCAGGTCTTCGGGCTGGAGTTCGGCGCGGAACGCGAGCCGGTACTTGCGGGCGAACTGCTGCCAGCCCGCGAGCGCGGCGCGCGCCTCGCGTTCGGCCGCGGGATCGAGCCCGCTCCTCTTCTCGAGCACGGCTTCCGCCCTGCCGACCTGACCCACCACAGGTTCCTCCAACTGTCGATTCACGAGCACTGTATGGCGGCGGGGCAAGGCCGTCCTCCCCCGTTTCGCGCGCGCTCTCGCGCCTTCCCGGTCCCCCTCCGCACCTCGGCCCGAAACCGGTGCCGTGGCCTCGGAAAATAACCCCAAGTGGCGGATACCCGACAGACATGCACGACTACTGGACGTAGCGTTAAGGCTTCCCACGCAGAGGAGGTTGCGTATGACACGTCGTCTCGCATTCGTTGCGACCGTTGCCGCCATGATCGTCTCGGTCTCGAGTCCGGCGATGGCGTTCCAGCACGACAGGGTGCAGAACCCGGTGGTGCACTGGGCACTCGACATCGCGATCCTCGCCATCGTGGTGGCTCCGATCTGGACGGCGCTGCTGTGGGGCAAGGGTGGCGGCAAGTGGCTGCTGGCCGGGCTGATCGCCTTCGTGCAGCTGCCCGTCGCGGTCCTGGGCTTCTCACCCGAGGCCTCGGCGTGGTTCGCCGGGAGCGGGCTGTTCCTCGGCCTCGCGATCACGACCGCCGCGATCGTCTACACCCGCAGGGTGACCCGCCAGGAGCGGCGGGCGCTCCGCCACGAGGAAGCGTCGGGCGAGACCGCCTGAGCCGAGCGCGAACCCGGTGAGCCGGCCGCCTTCGCGCAGCAGCCTGAACACCGGGCAGCCTTGGAAGGGACCGTCGAACCCGCCGGTGGCGGGGTTCCGGTAGGCGTGCCAGGAGCAGTGCGGCTCGCCGACCCAGCCCCAGGCGCGGTGCGTCTCGGCCCCGGCGAAGCGGTACACGCCGACGCTGAGGATCCGGTCGCCCACGGGGCGCCGGTAGAAGTCGGCGTCGAGGCCCGGCACCGGGATCGAGTCGAAGTCGATGTCCGGCAGGGTCTTGTGAAACGTGAAGTCGGCGAGATGCGGGATCTCGCCGAGCGTCACAGAGGGATCAGTCTCTCGAAAAGCCACGGGCACACCTGGTCTAACGACCGGGCGTGCCCGTGGTTGCGTGCTGACAGTGCTTTATGGCCGGTCGGGCTTCAGCTCCCCTTCAGGTTTCCCCTAGTAGCTTGGAAAACCGGGGATCCTTACCCAACCGACCGTAGCGCTCTTGGAGTGCCCTCCGGCTAGACGCCGAAGAAGACCTCGGCGTCCGCGTAACGCTCGACCGGGACGGTCTTGAGCACGTCGGTGCCTTCGTTGATCGGGATGCGCACGACGTTGGTGCCCTGGAGCGCCATCATCTTGCCGAAGTCGCCCTCGTGCACGGCCGAGGCGGCCTCGAGGCCGAGGCGGGTGGCGAGCACGCGGTCGAACGCGGTCGGGGTGCCGCCGCGCTGCAGGTGGCCGAGGATGATCGCGCGGGTCTCGATGTCCGCGCGCTCCTTGATCTCCTTGGCGACCCA
Organism: Glycomyces sp. NPDC049804; assembly: GCF_040674615.1. Taxonomy (NCBI): domain Bacteria; kingdom Bacillati; phylum Actinomycetota; class Actinomycetes; order Glycomycetales; family Glycomycetaceae; genus Glycomyces; species Glycomyces sp. NPDC049804. Next base: position 9,679 of record NZ_JBFAMQ010000004.1, on the reverse strand, counting down.
GTCGCCGACGCCGCCGAGCTTGACGTGGCCGAACGCGTCGACCTCGCCGTCCTTGAGGACCATGCCCGACTCGGCGTGCGCGCCCTCGGAGACGGCGACGATGGTGGCCTTGCCGGCCTCCTTGCGCTCCTTGACGAAGTTCGCGACCTTCTCGATGTCGAACGCGACCTCGGGGATGAGGGTGACGTTCGCGCCGCCGGCGATGCCCGCGTGCAGCGTCATCCAGCCCGCGTGGCGGCCCATGATCTCGACGACGATGCAGCGGTCGTGCGAGTCCGCGGTCGTCCACAGGCGGTCGATGGCCTCGGTCGCGATGTTCACCGCGGTGTCGAAGCCGAAGGTGTAGTCGGTGCCCGAGAGGTCGTTGTCGATCGTCTTCGGCACGCCGACGCAGTTGACGCCGTCCGCGGTCAGCTTCGTCGCGACACCCAGGGTGTCCTCGCCGCCGATCGCGATGAGCGCGTCAACGCCCAGGTCGGCCATGTTCTTCTTGATGGCCTCGACGCCGCCCTCGATCTTGTAGGGGTTGGTGCGCGAGGAGTGGAGGATCGTGCCGCCCTGGTCGAGGATGTTCTCGACCGTGTCCCAGTTCAGCTCCTGGGTGATGCCCTCGATGGGACCCCGCCAGCCGTAGCGGAAGCCCACGAACTCGTGGCCGTATTCCTTGCTGCCCTTGCGGACCGCGGCACGGATGACCGCGTTGAGACCGGGGCAGTCACCGCCGCCGGTGAGCACGCCAATGCGCATGTTCTTACTCCCTGGAGTCAGGACTGTTAACTGGGCGGCCCCATTGCCGAAACACTGCCCACCTTATATCGGGGTCAGGGGGCGGCGACCTGGGGTTCCGAGAGGCGCTACGGGTGGGATTCGACCGGTGCGTACGCGCCGCGCTCGGCGCGGTGCGCCTCGAGCGCCTTCCAGCGGGCGAGGTTGAGCTTCGCGTCGGTGAGGGCGTCGTGCATGTCCGCGTCAGGAGTGGTCGGCAGTTCGGGGCGGCCCAGGTCCTCCCAGCGCTGGCGCAGGTCCTTGGTCATGCGCGGCAGCGCTCGCGGCAGCTCCGGCATCGTGCCCCACAGCTGCGCGAACACGACGTGGTCGTACGCGCCGATCCAGGCCCACAGCTCGACCCGCTCCCCCGGGTGGCTGCCGGACTTGCGGCGCACGGGCGACACCAGGAAGTCGTAGAGCTCGTCGCGGATGGTGGCGCGGTCCTTCCACAAGGAACTCGCCGGCGGCGGCAGCTTGTCGAGGACGTTGCGGCGCACCCAGTCGATCGCGCGGGAAGGGTCGAACTCGGTCGAAACGGCGTAGTACTCGCGCCCTTGCTCGTCGACGACGGCGATCGAGACCAGGTCGATCGTGCGACCGTCCTCGATGAACTCGCAGTCGTAGAAGTATCGGTACGCCACGCATCGGCCTTTCGTATGATCACGAGCGGTCTTTTCGGCCGTTCTCGGGCCCCACCCGTATGTCGCCGGACTGGAGTCGACGCTACGCCATACGATCAGGCAGCCGGAATCTGACCTCGCGTCCCGCACGCGGGCGTCGCGATACCGGACAATCGACGCTAAAGCACGTAGACTTGATCGTACACTCGGTCGAGCGACAAGTGCGCCGTCTGGACACACGGCCCAACGGAGCGTGAAGTTTCCGACACCGGGCTCTGTACAACGACGGAAAAGACAGCGATCATCGGAGGGAACCCGCGGACCCGGGACCCACCGAAGGGGGAGAACTATGGGTGTCAGCCCATCTGAAGACCCGCTTGCAGGCGTCGCCATGTTCGCCGGCCTCGACCCGCAGGCACGGCGGCAGATCGCGGGGGTGGCGGTACAGCGCCACTACCGGCGTGGGCACCTCCTGTTCTTCGAAGGCGAGCCGGGCGAGTCACTCATCATGATCCGGTCAGGGGCGGTGAGCGTCTTCCGCACCGCTGCCACCGGCGAGCGCGCGATGCTCCACGTCGCCCGCGCACCCGAAGTGCTCGGCGAGGTCTCGCTCCTGGACGGCTCGCCCCGATCGGCCAGCGCGGAGGCGCTCGAGGACACGTCGGCGCTCGCGCTGGCGCGCTCGTCGTTCCTGGAGCTCGTGCACGGGAACCCCAAGATGCTCGACGCGGTCCTGCGGTCGATGGGCATGATCGTGCGCCGGTTGACCGAGCAGTCCTCCGACCACGTGTTCCTGGACCTGCCGGGGCGGGTGGCGAAGACGCTGGTGCGGCTCGCGGAGCAGCACTCGTCGCCGATGACCACGATCGAGCTGAACCAGACGCAGCTCGCGGAGATGGCCGGCGGTTCGCGCCAGAGCGTGAACCAGGCCATCGGGATCTTCGCGAACCGCGGCTGGCTGCGCACAGAGGGCCGCAAGATCGTCGTGGTGGACCTGCCCGCGCTGCGGCGCCGGGCGGGCTTCGGAGGCGCCGAATAGCGGTCGAGGAGAGGAGTGCGGTCCCGTGCGGGGCCGCGCTTACTGCTTGCCCTTGTCCTTGAACTTCGCGGCGTACTCGTCGACGTAGTCCTGGCCGGAGAGCGCCCTGAGGGCGTCCATGACCTCGTCGGTAACGGCGCGCTCGATGAAGCGGTCGCCCACGAGCTCGCGGTAGCGGTTGAAGTCCAGCGAGGGCCCGAACTTGATCTTGACGCGGCCGATCTTGGGGATGCGCCTGCCGATGGGCTGGAGCTCCCCCGTGTTGAGCATGGCGACGGGGACGACCGGGGAGCCGGTCTGGAGCGCGAGGCGGGCGACGCCGGTCTTGCCGCGGTAGAGGCGGCCGTCCGGCGAGCGGGTGCCCTCGGGGTAGATGCCGAAGAGGCGACCTTCGGAGAGGACGCGCTTGCCGGTGTCGAGGGAGGCGCTGGCGGCGTCGCCGCCGGCGCGGTCGACGGGGATGGCGCCGACGGCGTTCATGAAGGTGCGCACGAACCAGCCTTTGAAGCCGGTGCCGGTGAAGTACTCCTCTTTCGCGATGAACGTGACCCGGCGTTTGACCACCAGGGGCATGAAGAAGGAGTCGGTGACGGCGAGGTGGTTGGAGGCCAGGATCGCCGGGCCGTCCTCGGGCACGTGCTCGAGCCCTTCGACCTGGGGCCGGTACACGACCCACAGCAGCGAGCCCAGCGTCGCCTTCAGCACCCAGTAGATCACGCGCTCAAGCGTATCGGTACCGGTCAATCCTTCTGACGTCGAACGCGGACGGCGGCTCGCGCGGGGGCGGCGGGGCGCTCCCGCGCGGTGGCGGCGGCCCGCGGGCGCGTGCGAGAATGGGCAAGCGGCGCGAAACGGGACCGCCCGGCCGCCGGTTCGACCGGCGGGCCGTGCTTGAGTCCTCGCGATCCCGCGCCCCGTCATTCAGCGACCCCGGGAGGCGACGTGACGAGCGATTCCGAGGAGTTCACGTTCGACCTCGGTGCCGACGCCAAGGCCACGATGGTGCTGTGCCACGGCTTCACCTCCGATCCGGCGAGCATGCGCCCGTGGGGCGAGCACCTGCGCGGCGAGGGCTTCAACGTCGTGTCGCCGCTGCTGCCGGGCCACGGGGACACATGGCAGGTGCTGGCTAAGGCGACCTGGCAGCAGTGGTACCGGCGGCTCGAGGAGGCCGTGGACGAGGCGCTGGCGCTGGGCCGGCCGGTGTTCGCGGGAGGCCTGTCGATGGGCGGTTCGCTGTGCCTGCGGCTGGCGGAGCAGCGCGGCGGCGACCTGTCGGGGCTGGTGCTGGTGAATCCGGCGATCTTCGACGACAAGCCGCAGGGGTTCCTGGCGCCGGTGCTGAAGTACGTGATGCCGAGCGTGGCGTCGATCGGGTCGGACCTGAACAAGCCGGATGTGCGGGAGAAGACGACGTCGCGGACGCCGGTGGCGGCGTACGCGTCGCTGCGTCGGCTGTGGCAGGTGACGCGGCCGGAGCTGGCGCGGGTGACGGTGCCGCTGCGGATCTTCACGAGCGCGGAGGACCATGTGGTGAGTCCGCGCAACAGTGCGGTGATCCGGGCGGGCGTGCGTTCCAAGGACGTCGAATCGACGGTGCTGCCGCGCAGCTACCATGTGGCGACGCTCGACTACGACGCTGAGACGATCTTCTCCGGGAGTGTCGAGTTCATGAACCGGCAGCTGGTCAAGGCTCGGGGTGTCCATGACTGACCGCAGCGAGCAGGAGGGCAACGGGGAGCCCGAGAGCGGCGAGCAGGACGGCGAGGGCGGCCCGGAGGAGCTGCGCCCGGAGGACGTCGACCGCCGGTTCAACGAGCTGATCAAGGGCTTGGGCGACACGGACACCGGGCTCGTGAAGGGGCTCGACGCGCAGGAGCATCCGACCGAGGTCGTGCCGATGACGCCGCCGGTCGTGTCGAACCGGGACGACGAGCCGACGCTCCTGGACCTGTGGGACGCGGAGCTGCCGGACGACGAGGAGGACGACTACGACCCGCCGGAGCCGCCTCCGGTGCCGTGGCCGAGCCTGCCGGCGATCGGCGGGGTGCTGCTCATCATCGGCGGCCTCGCGCTGCTGGTGAATCCGGGCATCGCGCCGCTGGGGACGAACCCGGGCCGGCTGGTCGGGTTCGTGGGGTTCCTCATCGGCGTGTGGCTGCTCATCAGCCGCCTCCGCCCGGACAAGGAACCGGACGACACCGACGACGGAGCGGTCGTCTGACTCACCCGTACAGGTGAACTTCGGCCGAGCCCGGGCGCAGCCCGGCTCGGCCTTCAGCTCGGCTTCAGGTTCGCCTCGCTAGCGTGGAAAACCGGGGAACCGAACCCAGCCCGCGTTCAGGCTTTCGGCGTGCGCCCAGAACGCCGCTGCCGGGTCAGTGCCGCCGCTTCGTCACCGCTGCGGTGTCAATGCCGCGCTGTCACCGCTTCTGGGCGTCGAGCCAGGAGAGGATCGTGTCGAGGAGGCCTTCGGCGGTGGCGCCTTTGAAGACGTCGTCGGGGGCGCCCGCGAAGGTGAGCGGGGTGATGCCGTACTCGTCGGATACCGCCTGCACCTCCTTCGACTGCGTCTCGGACTCGCTCACCACCAGCAGCACCGGCGGCTCGCCCACCGGCTTCGGCAGCTGCTTCGGGACCCGCAGCGGGGACACGAGCACCAGGCCCGCCGCCGGGTAGCGCCCGGCCGCCAGTGCGGCCCAGGCCGCGCCCTCGCGGTGTCCGATGAGGACCGTCTGGCGGGGCACGGTGACCGCGGCCTGCACCACGTCGTGCGCGCGGGCCTCCGGCCCGCCCGCGGCGGCGGGCGTGCCGCCCTGGCCGCGCACGCTCACGGCAGCCGCGTACCGCCCCGAGGTGGCGATCCGCTTGAGCCACGAGGCGTTGAAGGCGGCCGCGCCGGCCGGGTCGCCGGTGCAGCACAGCACCGGGTTCGTCTCGGGGTTGTCCTTGATCTCGATGTCGAAGAGGTCGGCGGGCTCGAAGACCGCGATCTCGCGCCGGACCGGGACCGGCTCGGGGGTGCGGGCTCGCCGGCTCCAGGCGGTGAGGCTCATTTGGCGGGCTCCTGTTCGAGGGTGTCGATGATGCGGCCCAGGCTGGCCAGGTACTCCTCGGCGTCGACCACGAGACGGCGGCGCGGGTCGACGTGCTCCACCGCGTCGTGGTGCGATTCGGCGTTGACCTGCAGTTTGAAGCTCTCGGCGCGTTCGGGGTCGCTCTTGCGGACCTGGAGCCAGCGGGAGATCGCGTGGGTCTGCCAGTGGACGATGGGGAGGACGCCCACGCCGGGTTCGACGAGTCCGGCCACGGCGAGGGTCTGGGCCTTCGGGGAGAACATGCGCGCGAACAGCCGCGGCGCGGGTTCGTCGCGGGTACCGCCGAGCAGTTCCGGTGCGACGCAGGCGATCTTGGGCTGGTAGCCGGTGGCGAGGACGACGAGGTCGGGGCGGATCTCGGTGCCGTCCGCGAACGCGACGTCGTAGCCGTCGAAGCGGGCGACCTCGCCGCGGCGCTTGATGGAGCCGTCGCCGACGTGCTCGAGGTAGCGGCCGTTGCGCACGGGCTCTTCCCCGGCCGGGCCCGGGCCGGGGGCCTCGATGCCCATGCGCTCCGCGAGTCGCTTGGGGCCCTTGAGGGTCCGGTCGGTGAGGAAACGGCGCAGGTACTTGGGGCGGGACGCGAGGCGGGCGAGCGCGTAGTCGGCGGGCTCGCCGCCCAGGTACTTGGGCAGGTGCCAGGAGCCGCGGCGCACGGAGTGGACGCAGCTGGCGGCGTTGACGGCGGCCTCGCAGGCGATGTCGACGCCGGAGTTGCCGCCGCCGATGACCAGGACGTGCTTGCCGCGCAGGCGGGACGGGTCCTTGAGCTGCGAGGAGTGCAGCACGGTCCCGCGGAAGTCGTCCAGGCCCGGGTAGGAGGGCAGGTTCGGGGACCAGTGGTGGCCGGTGGCGATGATGACCGCGCCGTAGCGCAGACGCCGCGCGGCGGCGCCGGCCGCGGGCTTGACGACGACCTCGAAGCGGGAGCCCTCGACCGGTTCGAGGTGGGAGATCTCGGAGCCGTACCAGATGTGCTCGGAGAGCCCGAAGTGCTTGGCGTACGCGGTCAGGTACTCGAGCATCTGGGCCGCCGACGGGTAGTCGGGCCAGTCGTCGGGCATCGGGAAGTCGGGGATCTCGGTCTGGGACCGGGAGGTGACGAGGTGGGTGTTGGGGTAGAGCGGGCTGTGCTGGTTCTGCGGGTTCCACAGGCCGCCGAGGACGGTGTCCCGCTCGTAGCAGTCGACTTCGAAGCCGTTCTCGCGGAGGTTCTTGACCGCGATGAGGCCGGACGCTCCGGCGCCGATGACGCAGACGGCCTCGCCGCGGTCGTAGGCGGCCTGGGAGGAGTACTCCTGCAAGGGAAAGGCTCCTTACGGTGGGCATGCAGTCAGGTGCCGGACGGCGGTCCGCGCGCGGGCGGCCGCCGGGGGCGGGTCGCGGTGCGGGGCGCCGAAAGACTGAGAGCAGATTACCGTGAACGGGACTCGTACTTTCGGGGGAGGTAGGCTGCGCGCGTGCTCTTCGAGCTGTGGAAACATCCCCGACCCGACGCCCCCGTCATGCGGCGCGACGGGCAGGTCGTGGTGTCTTCGCACCGTCTCGCCAAGCAGGTGCTGGCCGATCGGGAGCGGTTCTCGGCGGCGAACGCGCTCGACGCGATCACCCCGATCCCCACGGACGCGCTGCGGGAGCTGACGCGGCACCGGTTCCGGCTGCCCGCGACGCTGGCGAACAACGACGGCGACTCGCACGAGCGGATCCGCGCGGCGTTCGGCGAGGTGTTCGCCCCCGCGAACGTGGAGGCGTTGCGGCCGTGGCTGACAGGCCTGGCGCGGCGGACCGCGGCCGGGGTCGCGTGGCGGCTGCGGGCGGGCGAGGCGGTGGACGTGGACGCGGCGGTCTCGTCGGAGATCCCGCTCGCGGCACTGGCGCGGCTGCTCGGCCTGGAGGTCGAGGCGGCCTTGGAGGTCAAGCGGTTCAGCCGGGCCGCGCTGGAGCTGTTCTGGGGCGATCCTTCGCCGGAGCGCCAGCGCGAGCTGGCCGGGGTGGTCGGGCCGTTCCATGCGCTGCTGCGGGGCTGGACGGCCGGGTCCACCGGGGCGACGAGGGAGCTGCTGGAGGAGTACGGGGAGGACGCGGCGACCGCGGCGCTGTTCTTTCTGCTGGTGGCGGGCCAGGAGACGACGTCGCAGTTCCTGACGCTGCTGCTGCACCGCCTGATCGAGGAGCCGGCGCTGCTGGCGTCTGCACCGGGGCTGATCGTCGAGGAGGGGCTGCGGCTGCTGCCGCCGATCACGTCGTGGCGGCGGGTGGTGAAGCGGGACACGGACATCGGCGGTTTCGCGGTGCGGGCGGGCGAGTCGGTCCTGGTGTGGCTGGGGGCGGCGGGCATGGACGAGGGCGTCGCGGAGTGTCCGATGAGGATGGTTCCGGGGCAGCGGGGTTCGCGGCGGCACTTGGCGTTCGGGGCGGGCGCGCACCGGTGCCTGGGGAGCCAGCTGTCGCGGATGGAGGCGGAGGTGGTGGTCGCGGAGCTCGTGCCGCTGCTCCCCCGCTGCCGGGTGGTGGCGGCGCCGGTGAGCGACCCGAACCTGTCGTTCCGGATGCCGAGCCCGCTCGTGGTGCGGCTGGCCGTTTAACGCCTTGCGGTGCGGCGCATACGCTTGCCAAGCTGTCGGGATGCCTGAATTCCTGGATTTCCGCCAACGCGGGACCGCTTACGTCCTCCGCGATTCGCCCGAACGGCCCGGCCTCGAGGTGCTCGTGATGCTGCACCGGGACCGGCCCGAGGCCGGGGTCCAAGTCCCCGGAGGCGGGGCGCGGCCCGGAGAGACGCCGGGCGAGACGGCGATGCGCGAGGCGGTCGAGGAGACCGGCGTGCGCGGCCTGGTGTTCGGGGAGGTGCTGGGCAGCAGACTGATGGCGGTGCCGGACTGGCGCGACCACGACTACCAGGTGACCACGTACTCGTGGATGGTCACCGAGGACCCGCGGGACGCATGGGACCACACGGTGGTCGAGACGGGCGACGAGGACGACGGGATCCGGATGCGGTGCGAGTTCCGGCCGGTCGAGGCGTCGGGCATCGACTGGGGGCTGGACTTGCTGCTGGGCCTCGCCATTCCGCGGTTCGAGGCGCGGCGCGGGGCCGGACTCGGCGTGCCCGCGTAGCGTGAGCCGCCGGGCTGTGCCGGCGGCTTTGATGCGATGCGGGCGCCGGGGGTAGAGGCGCCCGCATCGCACTGATTCAGCACCTATTGGGCCGGTTCGATACCAACGTACTGGGCGATGTCAAGGCAGGTGGGAGCGAGCTCCATGGCTGTGACGGACCGGTCCGACACGCGGACAGGAGGAGCCGCGCCGCGGGCGGGATGCCGCGCGGGCGGGAGGGTTGCGTCAGGCGTCGGTGCCGAAGCGGCGGAGGTCGCCTTCGAGGTCGAACCATTCGGAGGCGCTGAGGCGGAAGACCTCGGGGTCGAGCCCGGCGGCGCCGGCGGGTATCCAGCCGAGTCGGCGACCGGGGAGGTCCTTCAGGTTCTCGTACTCGGCGAGGCCGGGCTCGAGCGGCCATGATCCGATGAGGACGGACGCGTCGATGCCCCGCCGCGCCAGCGCCTCGAGGGTGAGGGCGGTGTGGTTGAGCGTGCCGAGGCCGGCGCGCGCGACGACGACTGCCGGGCAGCCGAGCTCGACGGCCAGGTCACGGGCGGTCCAGCCGCCGGCGCCGAGCTGCACGAGCAGGCCGCCGGCGCCTTCGAGGAGGACGACCTCGGACTTCGCTTCGAGGACCGTCTCGGCGACGTCGTGCAGTTCGAGCAGCGGGAGGCCGCTGCGGCGCGCTGCAGCGAAGGGCGCCAACGGATCCGGGTAGGAAGCGAGCGCCCGGGCCGGAGCCCCCGAAAGCCGGGTGACCTCGGCGGCGTCGTCATCGTCGCCGGTCTGCGCGATCTTGACGACCTCGACACTGCGGCCCTGCCGCATGAGGAACGCCGCCAGCGCGGCAGTGGCGACGGTCTTGCCGACCCCGGTGTCGGTGCCGGTGACGAGCACGGGTCCTTCGAAGGCGATCACCCGGACAACATAGTGGGAGACGCCGACCGCCCACCGATCGGCCGGGCGCATCGCCGCGATCGTGCCCGCTGATGAGGCCGACGTGCTCGAGGAAGCCGAAGACGCGCACCTCGTGCAGCTCGCCGATGAGGCCCAGG
>NZ_JBFAMQ010000003.1:410494-462092 GCF_040674615.1 Glycomyces sp. NPDC049804 | reverse complement strand
GCCGCGCCCCCGCTGCCCACGGCCGCCGCGGCCCGGCCCCACCCCGCCGCCGTTTTGTGGCGGGGGCGGGGGGGGGGGGGGGGGCCCCCCCGCCCCCCCCCCCCCCCCCCCCCGGGGGGCGGCCCGGCCGCGCCCCCCCCCCCCGCCCCTCGCTTCTTGACGAAACTATAAGGGCCTCATGCGCGGCGCGCATGAGGCCCTTGATTTACGGCCTACTGCCTGTTCGGATCGCTCGGCCGCCAGGGAGCGCCTTGGTCACCGCCGCCAGGCGGGGGGTTGAATCCCTGCTGGCCTCGCGGCGGGCTGCTGTAGCCCTGCGGTCCAGGCGGGGGTCCGCCGTATCCTTGGCCGCCGCCCATCGGGGGACTGCCGTACTGCTGCTGCATTGCAGGTTGCTGCTGGTATGCGCCTTGAGGCTGGCCGTCGTTGGGGCCGAACGGACCGCCTTCGGCCGCAACGGCGTTCTTGCGGCTGCGACCACGGAGCACGAGCCATACGGCGATCGCCGCGGCAATCAAGACAACTGCGGCGGCCACCACGATGATGGTCGAGAGGTTGGATTCCTTGTTCGCCTCTGCACCGCCGGCGGCAGGTCCTCCGGTCTCGGCACCCGCTTCGGTTTCGGCGGGGTCCTCGGACGCGGCGTCATCCGGGGTGGCGCCGCTGGCGCCGGCCTCACCCATCGGGTAACCGAGCGGGTTCTCCGTCACTTCCTCGATGTCCTCGGCGTGGACCGCCTGGTCTGCATTTACGAGGCCGTAGCCGAAGTCCTCATTCCGGTTGCCGCTTCCGTCACCGGCCGTCTGGATCACGCGCTGGATGACATTGCTGGCGTCGAGGTCAGGGTGCGCAGCCCATGTCAAGGCAGCGACGCCGCCGACGATGCCTGAGCCCATCGACGTACCGCCGACGACATTCGCATAGAGCTCAGTGTTTCCCAGAGTCGGATCCTGAGGCACAGGAGCTGTCATTTCATCGGCCGGAGCCGCTACTACGACTTCCGGTCCTGTGGTGGTGTTGTCAAACCAGATGTCGCCATTGCGGTTGGTACCTGTGACCGTGACTAGGCCCGGCACCAACCCCGGATACCCAACCTCACCTGCAGGGTCATTGCCGGCGGACGCGACGATGATCGCGCCCTTATCGATGACATACTGCAGTACTTCGATCTCCTCGCCTGAGAAGCCAGTGCCGTTGATGACCCAGGGAACGACGAGTACATCCGCCCCGTTGTCAACAGCCCACCGGAATGCCTCATCGTCGCTATCCCCGGACGAACCGAAGTCGGTAGCACCCGTGTCCATCCGGATCGGCATGATCGTGGCTTCCGGTGCGACAAGAAGAACTCCGGCTGCAATCGCAGACCCGTGGCCGTCCGTGTCGCCTCGGCCGTCTTCTTCGTCAGGAAAGACCGTGTATCCCGGCAGGATGTCCTTATCATCGAAATACGGGTGGTCGCCGATCCCCGTATCCATGACCGCAACAGTGATGCCCTCGCCCTTGGTGGTGTCCCAAGCGGCCGGGGCCTGCACGAGTTCCGGGACCCAGGCGTTGTCCGACGCATAAGTAGCGTCCTGGGCCAGCGCCGCACCCGGCGTGGCGGCGACAAAGGCTGCGGTGGCCAGGGCGGCGAATCCGGCTCCCATGGCGGTGCGGAGTCCGGTTCGGTGTTGCGCTGGTCGGTGTCGCGGAGGGATTGGCGTGAGAGGTGTGGCCATAGGGTGAGACCCCTTCCGTATGCCGGTCGTTACAGCGCGGTCCGCTCTGTCCCACAAGATACCGGACCAAGCACAGGCCCCTGAGCCCGCGCGGCTTCAGTCGTTCAGCGATGATTCCGGGTGGTTGCAGCGGATTCGTGCAGCCCAGCATGGACCGCCCGTGATCAGTCGCGGCAGGTGATGCCGGTGATGGTGTCGGTGGTCGGGTCGCCTTGGGGCAGTATGCATGCCGTCGGTTCGGTGGTGCGCTCGACGCAGGGGCTCTCGAGGTGGAGGGTCGGGGTGGGGGCCTCGGTGTAGGTGAGGGTGAGGGCGTGGAGGCCGGTGGCGGTGGGGTAGGCGGCCCGGTCGTCGTCGGGGGCGGTGGTGGGGAAGGCGCGTTCGGCGGTGATGCGGCGGGTGCCGTCGAGGGCGGTGCCGTCGTAGGTGAGGTGGAACTCGTCCTGGGCCCAGCGGGTCGCGATGGGGGCGGCGGCCGGTGCGCGGAGTTCGTAGGTGAGCAGGTAGCGGTAGGTGGGCAGGCCCGCGGGGGTGAGGTAGTCGCAGGAGGCGGCCTCGATGGTGCGGGTGGTGAAGCCCGCGAAGTCCGGGACGGCGTCGGTGGTCTCGGTGACGGCCTGTTCGAGGGCGGCCCAGGTGCCGGCTTCGGTGTATTCGCCTGCGGGGGCGGCGGGTGCGGCGGCGGTCTGGGTCCAGTCGCGCACCTCGGTGCCGGCGGCGAGGGCGGCGGCGAGGGCGAGGCACCAGACGGCCGCTTCGAGGCCGAAGCCGCGGCGGGGGCGGGGTGGTGCGCCGAGCCAGGCGCGGGTCTTGCGGGTGGTGGCGATCCAGAGGCCGGCGAAGAGGAGCGGGCCGACGGTGAGGAGGTGGCGGACGCCGACGTCGTTGGAGCCGTCGCTCATGGTGTCGGCCAGGGGCATCGCGCTGGGGGTGAGCAGGAGCAGGGTCTGGACGACGGCGAGCGCGCCGGCGGCCGCGAGGTAGAGGCGCGCGCGGGCGCCGCCGCGGGCGAGGCGGATCGCGGCGATGAGGTTCACGGGGACGGCGGGGGCGAGGATGAGGAGGTAGGCGAGGGCGCGTTCGGTGAGGTCGTTGTCGACGCCCGGCCAGGCGTAGGCCTGGACGCCGTGCCAGGCCCAGAGCCAGGTCGCGATGACCGATGCGGTGGCGGCGAGGAGCAGGAGCCGCAGGACCTGGACGCCCGCGGGGGTGCGCGCGGCCGCCGTCTCGGTCGTCCCGTGTGGAGTGGGGACGGGTTCGAGCCCGGGGTTGGTGAGCAGCGGTTTCATGCGGGGCCTTGGTGTCAGAGGCGCGAGCCGGCTTCGCGTCCGTTCTGACACTAATACGCCGCGAGGCCGCCGACCGGTTGCGGTCGGCGGCCTCGAGATCTGCGTCAATCGCAGGTGCTAGGCGGTGCCGTTCGGGGGGAGCAGCGTGGTCTGGATGAGCTGCTCGCCGTCCTTGCGGCGCACGAGCGTGCCACGGCCCGGCGGCTGCGGGCTCGGGCGGAGCTTGCCGAAGATCGCGCCCTCCTCCTTGCGGCCGCTCATGAGCAGACCCGGAGACTCGAGCTGCTTGATCTGGCCCACGATCGGGTCCATCATCGCGCGGGACGCGCCGGAGGCGCGGCGGGCGACGATGACGTGGAAGCCGATATCGCGGCCCTGCGGGATGAGCTCGGCGATGGCGGTCATCGGGTTCACCCGCTGCGCCACCATCTCGTAGTCGTCCACGATCAAGTACAGGTCCGGACCCGTCCACCACGACCGGTCGCGCAACTGCGCCGGGGAGACGTCGTCTCCGGGGAGCCGCCGCTCGATCGGGCCCTTGAGGTTCTTGACCGAAGTCTCGAACTGCTTGCCCGACATGGCGTAGTCCAGCAGCGTCGGCTTCGAGATCTCCTCGAGCATGCCGCGCCGGTAGTCCGCCATGATGACCTTGGCCTCCTTGGGCGAGTACGTCGCCTGGATCTGCCGGGCGATGTGCCGCAGGAGGTTGGTCTTGCCCGACTCGGAGTCGCCGAACACGAGCAGGTGCGGCTCGGCCTGGAAGTCGAGGTACACCGGCTTGAGCCCGGCCTCGTTGAGGCCGATCGGGATGCCCGGCTTCGAGCGGTCGACCGCCTGGAGGAAGTCGGCCACGTGAAGCTGACGCGGCAGCAGCCGCACCTTCGGGCACGGCTGGAACCGCCACGCCTGCTTGACCTTCTTGACGAAGTCCTCCACGCCCGGCTGCAGGTCGTCGCCGTCGCGGATGCCGTCGATGCGGGGCACGCCGGACAGGAAGTGCAGCTTCTGAAGCGACAGGCCCCGACCGGGACGGTTCTTCGGCACGTTCGCCGCCGCCTTGCGGTCGATCTCGGACTCCATGTTGTCCGAGAGCTTCAACTCCAGTTTCAGACCGAACATGTCGCGCATGTTCATGCGGATGTCGCCCCAGCGGGTGCAGGTGACCATGACGTGCACGCCGTAGGCCAGACCCCGGTTGCCGATCGCGCGGACCTGGTCGACGAACGGCTCGAAGTCCTCGCGCAACGTCATCCAGTTGTCGATGACCAGGAAGATGTCCCCGTACGGGTCCTCCTGGAACCGCCCGTCGGCCTTCATGCGCCGGTAGGAGTTCATGCCGTCGATCTTGTTGTCCGTGAAGAACTTCTCACGGTCGTCCAGGATGGTCGTGACCTCCTGGATCGTGCGGCGCACGCCCTCTTCCTCCTGGCGGCCGAACACACCCGCCACGTGCGGGAGGTCCTCGATACCGCGCAGCGTGCCGCCACCGAAGTCCAGGCAGAAGAACTGCACCTCACGCGGCGTGTGCAGCAGCGCGAGCGAGCCGATCAGGCCGCGGAGCATCGTCGACTTGCCCGACTGTGCCCCACCGGCGATGGCCACGGTGCCCTGGGCGCCCGAGAGGTCCACCACGAACGGGCTCCGGCGCTGCTCGAACGGCCGGTCCTCCTCACCGAGCACGGCGTGCAGCTTCCCGTTGAGCGAGAAACCCTTCGGCGACAGGCCACGCACCGGGTCGGCCTCGAGCGGGGGCAGCAGCTGGTCGAGCGTCGGCGGCTCCAGCAGCGGCGGCAACCACACCTCGTGGGCCGGGCGGCCCATGCCGAGGCAGTTGTTGACCATCACCTCGAGTTCCGAGAGCTTCTCGTTCTCGTCCTCGGCCTCCGGCGCCGCCACCTCTTCTTCGGGCTCCTCCTCGACCTCGGGCTCCGGCGGGAGCTCGACGAAGCCGGGCAGGAAGCGCTGCACCTTGTGCTGCACGGCCGCGATGCGCTCGGCGCGCGAGGCGACGCGTTTCGGCGGCTTGTACGGGCCACCGACGTACGCGGCGCGGAAGCGCACCAGGTCCTGCGTGCCGACCTGGAGGTACCCGTGGCCGGGCGCCTGCGGCAGCTCGTAGGCCGCGCCCGAGCCGATCACGGTGCGCGACTCCTGCGCCGAGAAGGTGCGGAGCGCGACGCGGTAGGAGAGGAAGGTGTCGAGGCCCTTGAGCTTGCCCTCCTCGAGGCGCTGCGACGCGAGGAGCATGTGCACGCCGATCGAGCGGCCGATGCGGCCGATCTGGAGGAACAGGTTGATGAACTCGGGCTTCGCGACCAGCATCTCGGAGAACTCGTCCGCGATGATGAGCAGCGTCGGCATCGGATCCATCGGCTGCCCGGCCTTGCGGGCCTTCTCGTACTCCCAGCGGTTCGTGAAGTTGCCGGCGGCGCGCAGCACCTCCTGGCGGCGCACGAGCTCGCCCTCGAGCGCGTCGGCCATGCGGTCGACCAGCTCGATCTCGTCGGCGAGGTTCGTGATGACCGCGCTGACGTGCGGCAGGTCGTCGAGGGCCGCGAAGGTCGCGCCGCCCTTGAAGTCGACGAGGATGAAGTTGAGCTCTTCGGAAGAGTGCGTGGCGATCAGCGAGCCGATGATGGTGCGGAGCACCTCCGACTTACCCGAACCGGTCGCGCCGATGAGCAGGCCGTGCGGCCCCATGCCGCCGACCGCGGACTCCTTGAAGTCGATGTCGACGATGCCGCCGTCCGGACCCGGGCCGATCGGCACCTTCAGGTAGTCCTTGATCGGCTTCTCGCGCCAGTGCACGGCCGGGTCGAGCGCCGCGGCGTCGTTGAAGCCCAGCATCTCCGGCAGCGACGACGGGTTCGCCAGCGGCGACTGGTCCTCGTCCCCGGACTCGGTCTTCCCGGCCGCACCCTTGAGCGTCAGCCGCCACGGCGCGAGCGAGCGGGCCACGCCCTCGGCCTGGTTGTAGGACATGCGGTCGGGCTTGCCGAGCACGCGGCGGCGCCCGGCCTGGTCGGTGTAGATCTCCTCGACCGTGACGTCGTAGAGCTTGATCTGCGGTCCGGGCTTGCGCGGCAGGTAGCCGGAGAAGTCGAAGACGGTCACGCCGGCCATGCCGTCGGCGGCGATGATGCCGGTCGGGTCGACCTCGCCGCCGTCGAGGATGACGACCAGGTGCGCCTGGCCCTCACCGGCGGTCGCGCCGGGCGACCACGCGCCGCGGCTCGAGAGCTGCTCGCGCAGCGAGTTCTCCAGCTGCGTGGTGGTGCTGTAGAACATGCGGACCGGCCCGGCCCCGTCCTCGGCGGACGGGTGCTGGAGGTGCGGCAGCCACTTCATCCAGTGCCACTCGGCCATCCGCTCGTTGTCCGCCACGACCGCGACGATGAAGTCGTCGGGAGAGTGCAGCACGGCGGCCTGGACCAGCTGGGCGCGCAGGTTGTCGACGACGAGCGCCCGGTCGCCGCGCAGGACCACGCGGGCGGCTTCGGTGTACTTCATCGAGCGGGGGATGTCGATGACGTTCGAGTGCGCGGCCACGAAGCGGCGCAGCGCCATCGAGGTCATCGGCTCCAGGTCCTCGACCGGCTTGGTCTCCGGCGGGACGAGCTTCATCGTCATGCGCTGCTTGCCGACGCCCACGCGGATGTCCAGCGCGTCGTCGTCCTTCGCGCGCCGCTCCCACATGCGGCGGGAGCCGACGAGCGACCACAGGGCCTTCGGGTCGGGGTGGCGCCAGCGGGCCGCGCGCCACTGCCGCTCGGCGCCCTTGCGGGCGCGGCGGCGCACCTGGTTGAGGTAGCGCATGTAGTCGCGGCGGTCGGCGTTGAACTCGGCCTTCTTCTGGGCGCGGTTGCCGCCCATGCTGGTGGCCATCATGCCGACCATGGAGATGCCCATCATGGCGCCCATGGCGATGCGCAAGGTGTTGTTGCCCCCGCTGCCGCCGCCGGTCGTGCGGCTCATCATCATCATCGCCATGGCCGCGGCGCCCGCGAGCATCGGCAGGATCATCAGATACTGCGTGATGTTCTTGGGCTGCGGGTCGGGCATGTCCGGCGGCGACTCCAGGAGGATGTCACCGCGGGGGGCCTGCGGTCCGCGCTTGCGCGGAGGCCTGCGGAAGAGTTTGGTCGTCACAGAGGGTCCTTGTGCTCACCGGGGGATGCGCCAACCACGGGGACGCTTGCTGGCCGTAACTTGGGCGCTGTCGTATAAATGTTGTAAGTGCGCTCTGTCGAGTATCGCACTAACAGGGTAATGGCGCAGCGCCACCTTTGCCGGTACGCCCACGCCGGTCCCCCCGCCGTTGCATGCGGCATTTATCCTTGAACGGTCCCCCGATCACCGACCCGACCCGGAGGTTCGCACGGTGAGCACCAAGTCGGCCACTCTTTCTAGGGTGACGATCGTCAGTCCCCGCACCAGGATCGACCTCGCGTTGCCCTCAGACGTCCCCCTCTCCGACCTGCTGCCCACGATCCTGCACCAGGCCGGCGAGTACTACATCGACGAGGCGGGCGACAACGGCGGCTGGATCCTCACCCGCCTCGGCGAGGAGGCCCTCGACACGGGCCACTCCTGCTCGCAGCTCGGGATCACCGACGGCGAGATGCTGTACCTCAACCCCGCCGACGCCGCCAAGCCCGAGGTGGTCTTCGACGACATCATCGACGCGATCGCCACTGCCACCGAGCAGCGCGGCAACCGCTGGGACCACTTGGCCACCAAGCGGTTCAGCGTCGGCGTCGGCACCGCGGCCCTGGTCGTCGGCGCCATCACGATCCTGCTGACCGGCCACCTCGCCTCCGCGATCGTCGGCCTCTCGGTCGCCGCGATCCTGGTCGGCGCCTCGGCCCTGCTCTCGCGCGCCGTCGGCGACTCGCGGGCGGCCACGTACTTCGGCGTCACCGCGGTGCTCTACGGCGGCGTGGGGGGCCTGCTCATCGCCGACCGGCAGAACACCGGGCTGTTCGACCTCGAGGGCCCGCACGTGCTCATCGCGGCCTCGGCGATCCTGCTGTTCAGCGTCCTGTCCATGGTCGCCGTCGGCGACATGGCGTCCGCGCCGGTCTTCATCGTGACGATCCTCGGCGCGGTCGTGCTCGGCGTCTCGACGGCCCTGATGATGGCCCTGGGCGACTCGGCCGCCACCGCCGCGGCCATCGCCGCGCCGCTGGCGCTGGCGATCCTGCCGTTCGCGCCGTCGCTGTCGCTGACCATGGCGATGGTGCCCACGCCGCAGCTGCCGACGACCACGGAGGAGCTCAAGGAGGGCGACGCCGAGGCCATCGACGGCAAGCGGATCCTCAAGCTCTCCGAGCACGCCGGGAACTACCTCGAGGCCCTGTACTCGTTCGCGGCCGTCGTCGGGCTCGTCTCCTCGATCGCGCTCGCGTTCTCGGGCGAGATCCCCGGGCTCATCCTGTCGACGATCATCTCGCTGGTGCTGCTCAGCCGGTCCCGCACGGTCGAGGACCGCGCCGCCCGCATCGTGATGCTCACCGGCGGCATGGGCGGCCTGACCGCGACGCTCGCGGCGATCTTCGTGGCGAGCCAGGACAGCATCCTGGTGCGCCTGACGGTGATCCTCGGGGCGCTCACCCTGCTGACCCTCATCGCGATGGTCTACGGCCTCGCCGTGGCGGGCAAGAAGATCGCCCCCACCTGGGGCCGCGCCCTCGACATCATCGAGGCGCTGCTGATCGTGTCGATCCTGCCGCTGGTCGGCTGGGTCTGCGGCCTGTACACGATCGCCCTGGCACTGCGCGGCTAGCGCCCCGGTCCCCTAGTCCCTCGACTCCGAGAGAGGCGAATTCGAATGGCGCAGATGCGCTCCCGCCGCGAACAGGTGGAGGCCCACAAGTTCATCACCTCGCGCATGAACCAGGCGCTGGTGCTGGCCAACCCCGACTCGATCGAGCGTCCGCTGCGGCGCATCGGCGTCTCGATCTTCGCTTCGGTGATGGTGCTGGCGTTGATCTTCGGCGGCTTCGCGATCGCGACCCTGTTCGGCAAGGGCAACGCGGAGCCGGTCGTGGGCAACATCATCACGATCAAGGGCTCCAACGCCGTCTACGTGTACATCACGCAGGACGGCAAGGACCAGACTGATGAGAACCAGGCCCGGCTCTGGCAGGTCACCAACTACACGTCGGCCCTGCTGCTCGCCAAGCCCGGTTCAAACGGCATGCCGGAGGTGCAGGACCTCAAGGCGTCCTCGCTCAAGGACGTGCCGCGCGGCTCCTTCACGATCGGCATCCAGGGGATCCCCTCGCAGCCGCCGGACAGGAGCGAGCTGCTGCAGCAGGTCGACTGGAACACCTGCTCGATGCCGCGCGAACAGGACGGCACGGCGCAATTCCAGTTGACGCAGCTGGTGGTCGGCGACCTCGAGGGCACGCCCCAGTGGCTCGGCGAGGACTCCTGGATCCTGGCGCAGACCACCGTCCCGGAGAACAGCGACGAGACGCCCCGGTACTACCTGCTGTGGAACGGCAAGCGGTACGAGATCGGGGACGAGGACTACCCCGCCGATCAGCTCATCGGCGACCTGGGGTTGAACCTCAGCCAGGCGATGATCCTCAACGAGAACATGCTCAACACGATCCCGGCCGGCTCGCCGATGGCCCCGCCGGCGCGAGACGAGTTCGGGACCGAGTCGACCGTGGCCGGCGACAACGGGAACCTGCTCTACGGCGCGCCCGTCGATGCCGGCGGCGACACGTACGTGCTCATCAACGAAGGCGGCACGGACACGTTCGCGCGGATCTCGGACACGATGGCCAAGCTGCTGCAGGCGCGCGTCGACGACCCCCAGCAGGCGTCCGCGAGCGTCGTGTCGAGCCTCGGCTCCCAGGCGGCCTACGAGCCGAAGGATTACCCGAAGCAAGACCTGAGCGGGAACGTCTGGACCTCGGACAAGAGCCGTCCGGCCGTGTGCGCGGTCTACGACCCGAAGGAGCAGGAGTCGGAGGCGACGACGATCAAGGTCGCCATGTACGACGAGGCGCCGAAGACCCTCACCGAGGCCGCGAAGTCGGTCGAGATCCTTCCGAACGGCGACATCTTCTCGGACACCCCCGGACTGCGGGCGCAGACCGTGCTCCCGCAGGGCCGCGCGGCGATCGTCGACAGCCGCACCGACCAGGGCGCGACGATCTCGGGCATCACGTACATGATCAGCGACCAGGGCATCAGGCACGGCATCGCCGACGACGGGCCGACGGACACGACCCAGAAGATGCTCGGATACGAAGGGGTCAAGCCCGTCTCGGTGCCCAACACCATGATCACGCTCATTCCGCGTGGCCCGGACCTCGACCCGTACGAGGCCAGGAAGCAGATGGTCTCGAACGCCGAGGACATCCAGGTCTACGAGACCGAGCCCGAGGAGGGCGCCGAGGGCGGCGGCTGACGCCGTTGCACGCGTTGACGACGCCGGGACCTGGACGGTCCCGGCGTCGTTCGTCTGGCGGCCAGTTCGGAGGGAGGTGGGTGTGGCGCCAGCGTGTTAACCTGGCGCAACCCACTCCCGACAATCCAAGGAATCGCGTCATGGCCTACCCGCCCCAGCAGCCGGGGTTCGACCCGAACCAGCAACAGCCCCAGTACGGCCAGCAGCCGGGGTACGGACAGCAGCCGCCGCCGCAGCAGCCCGGTTACGGTGTCCCGCAGCAGCCTGGCTACGGCCAGGCGCCGCAGCAGCCGGGATACGGCGTGCCGCCGCAGCAGCCCGGCTATGGGCAGGCCCCGCAGGCCGGGTACGGCCAGCAGCCCGGTTACGGTGCGCCGCAGCAGCAGCCGGGCTTCGGGAGCCCGCTGCCCCCGGCCCCGAAGAAGTCGAAGACCGGTCTGATCGTCGGCATCGGCGCGGGTGCCCTCGTGGTGATCGTCGCGATCGTCCTGCTCGTCGCCAACCCGTTCGGCGGCGGCGCCCCCTCGAAGAGCGACTCCCCGGAGGACGTCGCCGAGGCGTACATGCAGACCACCAAGGACTTCGTCTCCTCGGGCGACTTCAGCGACCTCAGCGGCATGGTCGACAAGGTCAAGCCGTACCTGTGCAGCGACCTGGCCAGCAGCATGGAATCCGACCTGGATTCGACCTCCAATGAGGACATCGCCGAGATGTCGGAGATGATGGCCGACGCCGAGATCACGGTCGACTACGAGATCGGCACGGCCACGGTCGACGGCGACAACGCCACCGTGCCGGTGACGGTCACTGGTTCGATGTCCCACCCCGACCTCGGCGACATCCCGCTCGACACCGAGTACGACCTCGGCCTCGTCAAGGAAGAGGACGTCTGGAAGGTCTGCTCCGACGGCGGCGGCTTCTTCGGCGCCTAGCGGCCAAAACCGAAGGGCCCCACCGGTATTCCGGTGGGGCCCTTCGGTTTCGCCTGTCAGACGAGGTCGTTGAGGATCTCGTAGTAGCCGTCCCTCTGGCCGGCCTTGTTGGGGTGGTAGGACTCGGCGATCGGGTAGGAGATGCCGTTGATCCATTCGGTGTCGTCGCAGACGGCGTGGTCGTCGAAGGCGGCGCGCACATCGGCGTACTGGAAGCCGTGGCTGAGGGCCGCAGTGCCGATGACGTCGCCGAGGAGGTCGGCGGCGTCGTTGAGGGCGGCCTGCTCGCCGGGGCTGATGCGGGTGATGGCGTTGCACTCCTCGCCGTTGAACAGGAGCGGGTAGCCGAGGACGATCACCTCGGCGTTCGGGGCGGCGTCCTCGATCGCGTTGTAGACGGCGTGGAGCTTGGCGGGCAGCTGGTCGCGGACGAAGGCCTCGGCCGCGTCGATCTCCTTCCAGCAGGTCCACGGGTAGGGGTACGCGCACTTCTGGACGACGCCGGTCCATCCGGTGTCGTTGCCGCCGATGGTGATCGTGACGAGGTCGGTGCCGGCGGAGAGGCCGCCGAGCTGGTTGGCGAGCACGTCGCCGGTCTTCGCGCCGGAGCAGGCCGCGAAGGTGAGGTCGGCGCCGATGGCGTCGGCGAGGAGCGAGGGGTAGGCCGCGTCCGAACGGCGGCAGGAGGAGTCGTCGATGTAGTCGCGGGTGCCCACGCCGGAGGCGTAGGAGTCGCCGAGGGCGACGTACTCGACGGTCTGGGCTTGGGCGGCGCCGCTGGTGAGGGCCGTGACGGATACGACGGCGGCGAGCAGCGCGCCCGCCAATGTGGAGATTCGTCGGGGGTGGGACATTTTGGGCTCCGTCTCGAATTTTGTCCGGGGTCGGGGCCCTATTTATATAGGTTTCGTAACGGACGGTCCACCAACGGACCGTGAATTGTCAGGATATTGACAAACATCGTTCCCGCTTGCGCGGCAAAGGGTCGCGGCGGCGAGAAGGCTGAGCTAGATGCCCTCGGGGAGGTCGAGGCGGTCGAGCGGCTGCGGCTCGTCCGGGGTCTCGGCCAGGAGCCGGTCGGCGTCGTCCTCTTTGGCCGCCTCGGGCTCGGCGAGCAGGCGCCGGACCTCGGCGTCGAGGTGCGCGCACATGAGCGCCTCGAACCGGGCGGCGTCCTCGGCGGCCAGCGCGTCGACGAACGCGGCGTGCTCGGGGACGAGGTCGACGGCGACTTCGAAGTGCTCGTACATGGAGAAGGTGCACAGCCGGGTCTCGATGAGGAGCGTGGCCATCATGCGCGCCAGGCGGATCGAGCCGCCCCAGGCGGCGAGGCCGCGGTGGAAGTCGAGGTAGGCGTCGCCGAGGGCGCGGGCGTCGTCCTTCTTGAGGGCCCGCTGCATGCGCTTGACCTCGGCGCCGAGTTCGGCGAGGACGGTCTTGCGCTCGGCGAGGGGGCGGGCGAGGATGCGGCGGCCGAGTTCGGGTTCGATACGGGCGCGGAGCCAGTGGATGTCGCGGACGTCTTCGGGGGTCATGGTGCGCACGGCGAGGCCGCGGCGGCGCGGGATGACGAGGAGGCCTTCGGCGGTGAGGCGCTGCATGGCCTCGCGGAGGGGGCCGCGGCTGACGCCGAGCTGGTAGGCGAGTTCGGCTTCGCCGAGGGCGGCCCCGGGCGGGAGGGATCCGTCCACGACCGCTTCGCGGAGCCGGTCGGCGATGAGGTCCACCGTCGAGGTGCGTCGCACCGGGGCGAGGCGCCCCACCTGGCGGGCTCCGGTGAGCCCGCTCAATCCGCTGCTGCGATCAGACACGTCTGCCTGCTCCCCCTCTGTCGCTTCTGGGCAGCATCTTAGCGCTGCCGGTACATCACGTTCCGGTGCAAGCTCCGGTTGCGTCCCCCGCCGACATGCTTGCTTTTTTGTTATCGAACGTCGATCATCGTATTGTCGACAAACTTACAATAGAACGTTAGTCTCGGCCACGTACCCGACCCCCGAACCAGGAGGCGACCCCCGTGTCGAACCATCTGCACCTCAACCGCCGCCATATTCTCGGCGGGGCGACCGCCGGAGCGGCGGCCCTCGCGCTCGCGGCCTGCTCCCGCACCGACCAGGGCGGCGCCGGCAATGGGAACAGCTTGCTGAAGCAGGCCCAGGACGGCGGAAAGCTCCGCATCGCGTACGCGGACGAGGCCCCCTACGCGTACACGGGCGACGACGACTCGGTCACCGGGCAGTCGGTGGCCGTGCAGCTCTATCTGCTGGACAAACTGGGCATCAAAGAGGACCAGATCGAGTGGAAGCTCACCGATTGGGAGGCGCTGATCTCCGGTCTGGGCGCCAACCACGACATGGTCATCGCCGGGATGTACGTCACGCCCGACCGGTGCGAGGCCGTGGCGTTCGCCAACCCCGACTACGTGATGCCCGACGCGCTCATGGTCCCGGCCGGGAACCCCGGCGGCTACACCGACTTCAACGCGATGGCCGAGACCGACGGCGTCGTGGGCGTCATGAACGGCACCTCCGAGCAGGAGATCGCCGACCAGATCTTCGCCGCCGAGCAGATCAACGTCCAGGCGAACCTCGACTCGCTCGTCCTCGAGCTCAAGGCCGGCCGGTGCGACGCGATCGGCCTCACCTCCGCGAACCTCAAGCTCAAGGCCGAGGGCGACGCCGAGGTCGAGGTCACCGACGGCTTCTGGCTCATCGACCCCGAGTCCGGCGAGGAGATCATCGGCGCGGGCGCGGCCGTGTTCCAGCCGAAGGACGCCGACTTCCGCGACGCGGTCAACGGCGAGCTCGAGACGCTCCTGGCCGACACCGCGAAGTGGGAGGAGCTGGTCGCGCCCTACCAGTTCACGGTCGAGGAGAACCACCCCGAAGGCCTCACCGCCGAAGACCTCTGCCCGGACACCTACCAGTAGGGGGACCCCATGGACCTCCAAGCGGTCGTCGACTCGCTGCCCCGGTACGGGGAGCCGCTGCTGACCACCATCGTCGTGACCGTCGCCTCGGCGGCGGTCGCGCTCGTCGTGGCGTTCGCGCTGGGACTGATGACGAGTTCGAAGCATCTCGCCGTCCGCACCCCCGCCCGCGCCTTCGTCGAGTTCATCCGCGGCTCGTCCGCGGTGGTCCAGCTGTTCTGGTTCGCGTTCGCGATGCCGGTGCTGCTGGGCATCCAGTTCGACTACCTCATCGCGGCCGGCATCATCGCGCTCGGCCTCAACTACGGCGCCTACAGCTCCGAAGTGGTGCGCGGCGCCATCGCCGCCGTCCCCAAGGGCCAGCTCGAGGCCGCGACGGCGCTCAACCTCACGCCCCTGCAGAAAATGCGCCTGGTGGTGCTCCCCCAGGCCTGGCCCGAGATGATCCCCTCGCTGTGCGCCTTCGCGATCATGCTGCTCAAGGCCAGCGCGCTCGTCTCGATCATCGGCGTCATGGACATCACCGCGCTGGCCGGGCTCATCGGCTCGCAGGCCGGGCAGGACCGGCTGGTGCACTACAGCGTCGTGCTCGTCATGTACTTCATCCTGGCCTGGCTGATCTGGACCGGGATGCGCGCGCTCGAGCGCAAGGCCAAGCGCGGCCTGGGCCTCGATGCCAAGCCGGTGAAGGGCCGACTGGCCCCCGAGGTCGCGGCGGGAGGCGTGCGCTGATGCAGACCGGTTGGAGCAATGAGACCGCCCGGGAGATCTTCCCGGCCATGTGGGACGGGTTCATCGTGGTCCTCCAGGTCACCGTGGTGGCCGGGTTGATCGCGGTGCTGCTGGGGCTGCTGGTCGCCGTCGTCCAGCGGGTCGGGCACCCCGCGGTGGGCCGCACCGTGGGCGCGGTCATGCAGTTCGTCCGCAACACCCCGCTGCTGGTGCAGGTGCTGCTGGTGTGGACGGCGACGAGCCTGTACATCAACCCGGACTGGAGCGCCTTCGCAGTGGGCTCGGCGGTGCTGGGCGTGCACTACGCCTCTTATACCGCCGAGTCGTACCGGGCCGGGATCGAGGCGATCCCGGTCGGGCAGTGGGAGGCGGCGACCGCGCTGAGCCTGCCGACCCACCGGGTGTGGGGCGCGGTGATCCTGCCGCAGATGATGCGGCGCTCGACCGCGGCGGTGGCCAACTGGATCATCGCGATGTTCAAAGAGGTCCCCACCCTGTTCATCATCGGCGTGCTGGAGATGATCTCGCAGGCGCAGAAGTACCAAGGCCAGCACTACACCGGAGCCGTCGAGGGCTACACCATCGCGGGGCTGCTGTTCCTGGCCGCCTCCTACCCGGTGGCGGTCGCGATGCGGCGATTGGAGAACCGTCTTGCAAAATCCCACTACTGAGCACCCGATCATCGAGTTCGACCGGGTGAACAAGTCCTTCGGGGACCTCAAGGTCCTGGACCGGTTGAGCTTCACCGTCGACCCGGGCGAGCGCGTGACGCTCATCGGGCCCTCGGGCTCGGGGAAGACCACGATCCTGCGACTGCTCATGACGCTGGAGCGCGTGACCCCGACGAAGGACCCGGCGGCCGACGGCGGCGTCATCCGGGTCGAGGGGCAGCCGCTGTCCCACATGGAGAAGGGCGGGAGGCTGGTGGTGGCGAACGAGCGCCACCTGCGGCAGGTGCGCCGGAAGATCGGCATGGTCTTCCAGTCGTTCAACCTGTTCCCCAACATGCGGGTGCTGCGCAACGTCACCGAGGCGCAGGTGCACACCCTCGGCCGCTCCAAGGACGAGGCCGAGGCGAAGGCCCGGGAGCTCCTGGACGTCGTGGGGCTCTCCGCCAAAGTGGACAGCTACCCGTCGCAGCTCTCGGGCGGCCAGCAGCAGCGGGTGGCGATCGCCCGGGCGCTGGCGATGGACCCGGACATCCTGCTGCTCGACGAGGTGACCAGCGCGCTCGACCCGGAGCTGGTGGCGGACGTGCTGGGGGTGCTGCGCGACGTGGCCGACACGACCAGCATCACGATGCTCATCGTCACGCACGAGATGGGGTTCGCGCGGGACGTCTCGAACCGGGTGATGATGTTCGACCGCGGGGTCATCGTCGAGGAGGGCGCCCCGGATGAAATCTTCTCCGATCCGCGAGAAGCGCGGACGCAGGACTTCCTCCGGGCCGTGCTCGCGGAGTAGACTTGGGGTCTCCTCCATCCTTGGAGAGTGTTAGGGGTGTTCGAGGGGGGCGGCCATGAGGGGTTATCGGCCGCCCCCCTCTTCCTTTTGCCCCAAGGTCCCCAGTGGACGGCAGCGGGCCGCCGGGTCGGGCGCGGGTACGGCCCGGGCGCGCCGACGGCAGGTGGCAGAATCAGACACCGTGTCAGCACCAGCTCCCGCGCGAGAGGCAGTCCGATGAACCTGTTCGGCAGGGGCGAGAGCCCGACCGAGGAGACCGTGGCCGTGATCGGCCTGGGCCGCTTCGGGTCGGCGGTCGCCGAGTCCCTGACGCGACTCGGCCATGAAGTGCTCGCGATCGACGAGCGGCCCGAGATCGTGCAGCGCGCCTCCGAGACCCTCACGCACGTGGTGCAGGCCGACTCCACCGAGTCGACCGTGCTCAACCAGCTGGGCATCGGCGAGTTCGACCACGTCGTGGTCGCCATCGGCACCGACATCGAGGCGAGCGTCCTCACCGTGCTGGCCTGCGAGGAGGTCGGGGTCCGCGAGATCTGGGCCAAGGCGATCAACGCCAAGCACGGCCAGATCCTCCACCGCACCGGCGCCCACCACGTGGTCTACCCCGAGGCGGCCATGGGCGAGCGGGTCGCGCACCTGGTGAGCGGCAAGATGCTCGACTTCATCGAGTTCGACGACGGCTTCGCGATCGTCAAGACCAAGGCCCCCGCCGAGGCCGTGGGCAAGACCCTCGGCGAGTCGCGGCTGCGCAGCAAGTACGGGGTCACCGTCGTCGGCGTCAAGCAGCCCGGCGAGGACTTCACCTACGCCACGCCCGACACCGTGATCGCCGAGGGCGACACGCTGATCGTCTCCGGGGACACCACCAAGGTCGAGCACTTCGCGTCCACGACCTGACATGACCGCCCGCATCAAAGCCTTCTTCCGCCACCCCGCAAGGCTCATCCCGCTGGTCTTCCTGTCGGTGATCCTGAGCGGCACACTGCTGCTCCTGCTGCCGGTCTCCCAGACCGACGGGTACGTCACGCACTTCACCGACGCCCTCTTCACCGCGACCTCGGCCGTGTCGGTCACCGGCCTGGCCGTGGTGGACACGCCGTTTCACTGGAGCTGGTTCGGCGAGTTCGTGATCATGCTGCTCTTCCAGCTCGGCGGCTTGGGCATCATGACCAGCGCCGTCCTCATCGGGCTGCTGATCTCGAACAAGCTCGGGCTGCGGACCAAGTTGGCGACCCGAACCGAGATCAGCCAGGCATTGAGCCTCGGCGACGTCAAGCACGTGCTGCTGCGCACGGTGGCGCTCTCGCTCATCGTCGAGGCCGCCACCGCGCTGGTGCTCGCGATCCGGTTCTCCACGTACGGGTTCGGGCTCGGCGACGCGATCTGGTACGGCATCTTCCACGCGGTGAGCGCGTTCAACAGCGCCGGGTTCGCGCTGTTCTCCGACTCGCTCATGAGCTACGCGACCGACTGGTGGATCTGCCTGCCGCTGTGCCTGAGCACCATCATCGGCGGGCTCGGCATGCCCGTGATCTTCGAGGTCACGCGCCGCAAGTGGGGCCGCAAGCAGTGGTCGGTGCACACCAAGCTGACGCTGGTCGGATCGGGCGTGCTGCTCATCGGCGGGTGGATCGCGTTCCTGGCGTTCGAGTGGTCGAACCCGGCCACGTTCGGGCAGTGGCCCTGGTACGACCGGATCCTGCCGGCGTTCTTCCAGACCTCGATGGTGCGCGCGGCGGGCCTGAACTCGATCGACATCGGCGCGATGAACCAGGACTCGCAGCTGGCCTCGATCATCCTCATGTTCATCGGCGGCGGCTCGGCCTCGACGGCCGGCGGCATCAAGGTCGGCACGTTCTTCGTGCTGCTGCTCGTGATCTGGGCGGAGGTGCGCGGCGAGCCCGACGTGACCGCGTTCCGGCACCGCATCAACCCGTCCGTGGTCCGCGAGGCGCTCACCGTCGCGCTGGTGTACGTGGCCTGCAACGCCTTCGGCGTGTTCCTCATGCAGCGCTTCGAGCCGGGCCTGGACCTGATGTCGATCATGTTCGAGGTCACGAGCGCGCTGGCGACGCTCGGCCAGTCCACCGGCGTCACCTACGACCTGTCCGAACCCTCGAAGTGGCTCTTGGCGATCGCCATGTACACGGGGCGCATCGGGCCGGTACTGTTCGCCGCATCCCTCGCGCTGCGCTCGCGCCACCGCCTGTACCGATACCCGGAAGGACGGCCGCTCGTGGGCTGAACGGCCGATCGGTGGAGTGAGCCCCGCCTCATGCAGCCCTGAAAGCACAAGCGAAGATGGTCACCAGCCAGCACTCGCCGCAGCGCTTTCGCCCCTCAGAAAGGACGCCCCCCGATGGCCCGTAAAAGCCGGCAGCGCACCAGTCGCCTCCCGATTCGGATGCAGTTGATGCTGCCGATCGCGGCGGCGCTCATGGGGATGCTGGTGCTCGGGCTCTTCCAGACGGTCACGGTGTGGGACGACTACCAGAACGCCACCGACGCGGAGGTCCTCGCGGAGCTCTCCGAGGGGCTCGACGCGGCCCTCGACCGGCACCAGGCCGAGCTGCGGCCGGTCGTCACCTCCATGATCAACGGCGGAGGCGGCCAGTTCGACTCCGCGGTCGCCCGCCGCGAGACCGACGCCGCCTTCGACGCGCTCCAGGGGACCGCGGACGCGGCCATCGCCCGCTTCCCCGAACTCCGGGACGACCTGGGGGACCTGTTCGAGAAGGCCGGGGAGCTCGAGACCGTGCGCCCGGTCTTCGACGACATGGCCGCCGGCGAGGCCGCCTACCCCGACGACGAGGTGAAGGCCGCGTTCCAGACCTTCCGCGAGACCGCCGACCAGATCGTCGGCATCGCCGCGATCCTCCCCCGCCTCGTCAACGACGCGCAGATCTCGGCGCACCTGGACTCCCTGGCCGCGGTCATGCAGGCGGGCCGCATCGCCGGCTCGATCCAGTTCACCGTCACCGCCGACCTCGCGCTCCTCGAAGCGGAGGGCGCGGTCCTCGTCGACCGCCAGACCCTCGGGCAGGTCGCGAGCTTCGCCGGGGAGTTCGACCAGCAGATCACCGAGTTCCAGGCGAACGCGTCCACCGAGACCGCCTCGACCTACCGGACCGCCATGGAGTCCCAGGAGGTCAAGGACGCGCAGACCGCGCTGGGCGTCTACCTGAACGGGAACATCCCCACCATCTCGCCGACCGCGTTCCTCGATGCGCAGGGCGCGATCGTCGCCTCGCTCGACACGACGCGGAACACGGTCATCAACTTCATGAAGGAAGACGTGGACCTCATGCGCGAGGCCGCCTCGCGCACCCTCCTGACGACGTTCGCGCTCGTGCTCGTGCTGGCCCTGACCTCGATCATCTCCGCCGCGATGCTGGCGCGGCGCATCAGCCTGCGCGTCGACGGCGTCCGCGAGGCGACCCTGACCGCCGCGTACGACACGCTCCCCAAGACCGTGGCGGCGGTGTCCCAGGCCGCCAACGCGAACGAGGTCGACCGGCTGCTGCAGGCCGCGAAGCAGCAGACGGTGCTGCAGACCGACTCGCGCTACGCCGACGAGCTCGACTCCCTCGCCGAGGCGTTCAGCGCCGCCCACCACCAGGCGCTGCGCCAGACCGCGAACCAGGCCCTGCTGCGCATCGACGTCGAGGCGATGATGAAGACCCTCGCCCGCCGCGGCCAGAGCCTCATCCGCCGCCAGCAGCAGGTCATGGAGTCCCTCGTCGAAGGCACCTCCGCGACCGCGATCCCCGACGAGTGGCGCAGCGTCTACCACCTGCTGGCCCGCATGCGCCGCAACGAGGAGAACCTGCTCCTGCTGGCCGGGGGCGACCCGCAGCGCCGCTACAACCACCCGGCCGGGCTCGAGGCGATCATCCGCGACGCCGTGGCCGAGATCGAGGACGCCGGGCGCGTCGTGGTCGAGAACCAGGTCGGGGCCCGGCTCGAGACCAAGCCCGCCGGCGACCTCGTGCGCATCCTCGCCGAACTGCTCGACAACGCCGCCTCGTACTCGCCGCCGACCCAGTCGGTGCGGGTCACCTCGCGCCGTTCGGGTTCGGAGATCGTCATCTCCATCGCCGACGACGGCATCGGCCTCGCCCCCGAGCCGATGGCCGCGATCAACCGCCGCCTGGCCGAGCCGACGCAGCTCAACTCCGAGCTCACCGCGACCATGGGCCTGCTCGTGGTCGGGCGGCTCGCGGCCGAGCACTCGATCAGCGTCCAGCTGCACTCCACTATGGGCAAGGGCACGCTCGCGCTCGTGCGCATCCCCGCGAGCGCGCACGCCGAGGACCCCGTCGGCCTCGCCCCCGCCGACCGCTCCGGGACGGCCGCGCAGCTCGCGCTCTCGGCGCGCGCCGCGAACCTGCCGGTGACCGGGACGGGCGCCGAGTCGGGCGCGCCGAGCGCCGTCGAGCCGATCGTCCCGCGGCCGCGCCGCGCCGGCTCCGTCCCCGAACCACTGCCTGTAGCTGGTACGACACTCAACGGCGGGAACGGATCCGCCGCCCCTGCGGGCCCGGCCGCCGAGACGCTGGATGTTACCTTCAGGAAAGTGAACCGAGCACTCGAAACCTCCGGCAGGGTCAACGGCGCGGAACTGCCCCGCCGCGCACCCGGTTCCCGGCTGCTCCCCGGCTCCGTCCCCAGCTCGCGTTCGGGCGGCGGCGGAACCGACCTCGACCCTGCCGAGATCAGGGACCGGCTCGCCGGTTTCGCCTCCGGCATCGCGGCGGCCGCCGCGCACGAACAACGCCAATAGAAAGCAGCGAGATGGACAACAAGGACAAGAACGTCGGTGAACTCGACTGGCTCCTGACCTCCTTCGTGGAGAAGGTCCCGGACGTCTCCGAGGCGCTCACGGTCTCCGTCGACGGACTCGCCATCGCCGCCTCGCGCGGCCTGTCGACCGACCGGGCCGACCAGCTCGCCGCCATCACCTCGGGCCTCGCGAGCCTGACGACGGGCGCGGCCAAGGTCCTGGACGCCGGCCGCATCCGCCAGTCGGTGATCGACATGGACGAGGGCGTCCTGCTCCTCATGGCCGTCGGCGACCGCGCCCAGCTCGCCGTCCTCGCCAACGCCGGCTGCGACCTCGGCCAGGTCGGCTACGAGACCGCCCTCCTGGTCAAGCGCGTCTACGCCGCGCTCGAGCCCGACGCCCGCGGCAGCCTGTAGCCGCACTGTAGGAGATTGCTCACCCGCGGGCGCCGGACCCATCGGGCGCCCCGCGGGATCACTTCCCCCGAACGACCAGTCGCGCTTTCGACCTGCGACAACCACGATGAACGCAGCAGATGGTCACGCACCGCCACGCCGCTAGTGCGTTGCCCCTCCGCATCGGCGGCCCCTCCCGGGGCTATGCTGCGTTCGCTACCTGGAAATGAATCATGGAGGCCCACAGGTGACCACGGTTGAGCCGAAGCTTGAGCCAACGCCTATCGTCGCGCGCCCCTGGCCGGTACGCCGGGAGCCCAACGGTTCCTGGCTCGCCCGCACGCTCCGCACGACGGACGCGAAGCAGATCGGTCTGCTCTACTTCGTGACGTCCTTCGCCTTCTTCGCGATCGGCGGCGTCCTGGCGCTGCTCATCCGCGCGGAGCTGTTCCAGCCGGGCCTCCAGATCGTGTCCTCCGAGCAGTTCAACCAGCTGTTCACGATGCACGGCACGATCATGCTGCTGATGTTCGCGACCCCGATCGTGTTCGCGTTCGGCAACTACCTGGTGCCCTTGCAGATCGGCGCGCCCGACGTGGCGTTCCCGCGCCTGAACGCCTTCGCGTACTGGCTGTACCTGCTCGGCTCGATCCTCGCGGTCTCCGGCTTCATCACCCCGGGCGGCGCGGCCTCCTTCGGCTGGTTCGCCTACCAGCCGCTGTCGAACGCGGTCAACTCGCCGGGCATCGGCGCCGACATGTGGTTCGTGGGCCTCTCGATCTCCGGTATCGGCACCATCCTCGGCGCCGTCAACATGATCACCACGATCATCACCATGCGCGCCCCGGGCATGCTCATGTTCCGCATGCCGATCTTCACCTGGAACATCCTCATCACCAGCCTCCTGGTGATCCTGGTCTTCCCGATCCTGTTCGCCGCGCTCCTCGCCGTCATGGCCGACCGCCAGCTCGGCGCGCACGTCTTCGACTCCGAGACCGGCGGCGCGATCCTGTGGCAGCACCTGTTCTGGTTCTTCGGCCACCCCGAGGTGTACATCGTGGCGCTGCCGTTCTTCGGCATCGTCTCCGAGATCTTCCCGGTGTTCAGCCGCAAGCCGATCTTCGGCTACAAGACCCTGGTCGCCGCCACCCTCGCGATCGCGGGCCTGTCGATGGCCGTGTGGGCCCACCACATGTACGCCACCGGCTCGGTCATGCTGCCGTTCTTCTCGCTCATGACCTTCCTCATCGCGGTCCCGACCGGCGTGAAGTTCTTCAACTGGATCGGCACCATGTGGAAGGGCCAGCTGACCTTCGAGACCCCGATGCTGTTCAGCATCGGCTTCCTGGTCACGTTCCTCCTCGGCGGCCTCTCGGGCGTCCTGCTCGCCAGCCCGCCGGTCGACTTCCACGTCTCGGACTCGTACTTCGTGGTGGCGCACTTCCACTACGTGCTGTTCGGCACCATCGTGTTCGCCGTCTACGCCGGCGTCTACTTCTGGTTCCCGAAGGTCGCCGGCCGCATGTACGACGAGCGGCTCGGCAAGGTCCACTTCTGGCTGACCTTCATCGGCTTCCACACCACCTTCCTGGTGCAGCACTGGCTCGGCGCCGAGGGCATGCCCCGCCGGTACGCCGACTACCTGGAGACCGACGGCTTCACGACGCTCAACATGATCTCCACGATCGGCGCGTTCATCCTCGGCCTGTCGACCCTGCCGTTCATCTGGAACCTCTTCAAGTCCTGGAAGACCGGCCGCGTCGTCGAGACCAACGACCCGTGGGGCTACGGCGGCTCGCTCGAGTGGGCGACCAGCTGCCCGCCGCCGCTGCGCAACTTCGACCGCCTCCCGCGCATCCGCTCGGAGCGCCCCGTCTTCGACGAGAAGTGGGGCCATCTGGTCAAGGAAGTCAAGGGGCACTAGCCACGACATGAGGAAGACCCGGGAGCAGCCGCTCCCGGGTCTTCCTGCTTCCCGGGGAGGAAATACGCGCACAGTCGCGCACCGGGACTTCCGCGCCTCGCGGGACCTCACTAGGATCGGGGT
Organism: Glycomyces sp. NPDC049804; assembly: GCF_040674615.1. Taxonomy (NCBI): domain Bacteria; kingdom Bacillati; phylum Actinomycetota; class Actinomycetes; order Glycomycetales; family Glycomycetaceae; genus Glycomyces; species Glycomyces sp. NPDC049804. Next base: position 438,380 of record NZ_JBFAMQ010000003.1, on the reverse strand, counting down.
ATGAGCCGGGCACTGATCGTGGTAGACGTCCAGAACGACTTCTGTGAGGGCGGGTCGCTCGCCGTCGCGGGCGGCGCGGCCGTCGCGGCGGGGGTCACCGAACTCATCGGGTCCGCCCCGGGCCGGTGGGAGCACATCGTCGCGACCCGCGACTGGCACATCGACCCCGGCCTGCACTTCTCGGCCGAACCGGACTTCCGCGACTCGTGGCCCCCGCACTGCGTGGTCGGCACCGCGGGCGCGGGCTTCCACCCCGACTTCGACTCGCGCTTGGCCGAGGCCGTGTTCGACAAGGGCGCGTACGAGGCCGCGTACTCGGGCTTCGAGGGCTCGGCGGGGGAGACGGGCCTGGCCGAATGGCTGCGCGAACGCGGCGTCGACGCGGTCGACGTCGTCGGCATCGCCACCGACCACTGCGTCCGGGCCACGGCCCTCGACGCCGCCGCCGAGGGCTTCGAGACCACCGTGCTCCTCGAGTACACGGCCGCGGTCGCCGAGGAGACGAAAGCCAAGGCCCTCGAGGAACTCGAAGCAGCGGGCGTCACCCTCGCCTGACCCTATGACGTGACGAGGCCCCCGCGAGCGGTGCTCGCGGGGGCCTCCGGCGTCGGCTGGTCAGTCCATCGCGTCGTAGGTGAAGGTGTGGCTCTGCGAGTTGTCGCCCGTGGCGGTCTCGAAGACCAGCGCGTCGGTGCCGTAGCGCGGCATGTGCACGTCGACCATGAAGAGCTGCCCGTACTGGACCGCGTCCTCGCTCCACTCCTCCTTCGGGTCGGTGGTGACGGTCCAGACCGTCTCATAGGCGTCGCCGGCGGCGAGGCCCTCGGCGGTCTCGACGGCGACCGGCCCGTCCATGCAGGTCGCGGTCGTGCCGTCGGCGAGGCGGATGCCGTCGTTCGAGCAGAACCGCAGCTCGAACGGGGCGGCCTCGACACTGCCGGCGTTGGTGACCGTCACCGTGACCTCCCAGGTGTCCCGGCCCGCGTCGGCGACCTCGATCGCCGGCTGGAGGTCGGTCACATGCGTGCCCGGCACGTCGCCGCTCAGCGTCTCGAAGCCGCCGTCGCGGTACCGCTCGATCCACTGGTCGAAGTCCTCGGGGAGGGCCGAGCAGCACGGTTCCTGCTCGATGAAGCCGAGGAGGACGCCGTAGTCGGCGGCGGGCGCGATGTCGTACACCGAGCCGTGCTCGCCGTACTCGTAGAGCTGCTCGGCGACCGCGTAGCCGTCGCCGTCCGCCTCGATGACGAGGACCTGGCGGAGCATGGCCTCGCCGGGGCGGCAGCCGACGAGGGCGACCGCCTGCTCGGGCCCGTCCGCGGTGAGGCGGGCGTGCACGACCTTGAGCAGGAAGACCTTGCCGTCCCCGCCCGCCGCGGTGAGCGCCGCGGGCTCGTTCGGGCAGACCTCGTGCGTGAGGTCCCCGAACGCGGGGATCGCGATCGAGGCGCCGAGCAGGTCGTCGTGGGTCGGCGGCGGCGGGGCTTCGACGCTCTCCGTCTCGGCGGCCGTCGCGGTCTCCTCCGGCGTCGAGGGGGCCTCGGTGGTCGGCTCGGGCGAGGCGACGACTTCGGTGGTGCGGTCGTCGGCGACCTGCGGCCGCTCCTCGGCCGTCGCGGCGTGCTGGAGCATCCAGGTGGCGGGGGCGGCGATCGCCAGCGCGGCGACCGCGGCGACGGTGACGCGCGTGACGCGGCGGCGGCGGACCCTGCCGCGGATGGCGGCCGGGTCGGGCGGTTCGACCATGAGCTCGGCGGCCTCGCCGAGTTCGGTGAAGGCCTCGGCGAAGCGGGTCTCTTCTTCGGGGTTCATTGCTGCTCCTTCTCGTCCTGCACGCTGAGTCGTTCGGCCAGTGCGGCCTTGCCCCGGTGGAGCCAGGAGCGGACGGTGGCTTCGGCGGCGCCCTCCTGCTCGGCGATCTCGGTCACGGTCAGTCCCGCCATGTAGCGGAGGATGACGGCCTTGCGGTGGTTGGGCGGGATGCCCGCCAGCGCCCGCATGAGGTCCACGCGGTCGCCGTCGGGCGCGGTCTCGTAGGTCTCGCGCTGGCGGTTGAGGAACCGCTGCACGACGCCGCGGCGGCGCAGCTGGCTGGTGGCGAGGTTCCAGGCGACGCGGCGCACCCAGGCGGTGGGGTTCTGGTACTCGCGGACCTTCTTCCAGCGGTCGAGCGCGCGGCAGAAGGCCTCGGCGACGAGGTCTTCGGCTTCCTGCTTGCTGCCGGTGTAGGCGAGCAGCTGGCTGGTGAGGTTGCGGACGTTGGCGGTGTAGAAGTCGTCGAATTCGAGGGTCGCGCGCAGCGTCGGCCTGTGCGGCGCGGCCCCCTCCTCCAATGTGGCGTCTGGCCTGTCGCGGGTCGGCATCATGTGGGCTCCTCAACTCGGGTGGCGCGGGGGTCCGCATTTGATACACGAGCGGTGAGCGCGAAGTTATGCACCGGACTTCGCGCCGGAGCGCAGTGGCGTCGCACACGGCGACCGGGCGACGACGGCTGAGGCCCCCGCGGGCGGTGCTCGCGGGGGCCTTGCGCTGCTTGCGATCAGGGAGTGGCGTGTTCGGTCGGGGAGGCGTCCTCTGCGGTCGGCTCCTCGCCGGGGGTGGGGGTCTCCCCACCAGGGGTGGGCGTCCCCTCCCCCGGGGTGGGATCCTCTTCGGACGGTGACTCGTGCTCTTCCGTGGGCGTCTCCTCGCCGCTGGTGGGCTCCTCGCCGGGCCAGGTCTCCTCGCCTTCGGTGGGCTCCTCGACCTCCTCGGTCGGCTCCTCGCCGCAGGGCTCCTCGGTGGGCCGGTCGGAGGACGCCTCGGTGGGTTCCTCGCTGCCGTACTCCTCCGTAGGCTCCTCGCTGCCGTACTCCTCGGCGGTCTCGGTGCCGTAGTCGGACTGGTCCTCGGTCGCGGGGGTGTCGTCGGTGGGCTCCTCCGTGCCGCCGGTGGGCTCCTCGCCGGGCCAGGACTCCTCTTCGCCGGGGCCGTCGGTGGGCCAGTCGCAGCCGGGCGTCTCGGTGACCTCGGAGGTCGGGCCGGAGCCGGCGGGGCCGGGGCCGCCCTGGTCGGTCGCGGCGGCCTGCTGGAGTGCCCAGCCGCCGGGGACGGCGAGGACCGCGGCGGCGACACCGGCGGCCGCGACGCGGACGGTGCGGTGGCGGCGCATGCGGCGGCGCAGCTGCCCGGTGGTGGGCGGGCTGGTCTCGGCGGCGGTGGCCGCCGCGTACTGGTCGAACATGGCGCTCAAGGGGTCGCGCTGGGGGGTGTTCATCGTTGCTCCTCGAAGTCGGCGATGCGCAGGCGCTCGGCGAGCGCCGCTTTCCCTCGTGTCAGCCAGGAGCGGACGGTCGCTTCGGCGACGCCCTCCTGTTCGGCGATCTCCGCCGAGGTCATCCCGGCCATGTAGCGGAGGATGACGGCCTTGCGGTGGCGCTCGTTGAGCTCGGACAGGGCCTGCTCGAGGTCGAGCCGCTCGGGTCCGGGGCCGTCGGCGGTCGCGGGCCGCTGCCGGCGCAGGAAGCGGCGGACGACGGCGGCGCGGCGCAGCCGCGAGGTCGCCAGATTCCAGGCGACCCGGCGCACCCACGTGGCGGGGTTGTCGTAGGCGCTGATCGCGCCCCAGCGGGCGAGCGCCCGGCAGAAGGCCTCCGCGACCAGGTCCTCGGCCTCGGCGAGGTCGCCGACATAGGCGCGGATCTGGGCGGTGATCGGGCCGACGTTCGCGGCGTAGAAGCCGTTGAAGTCCGCGCGGTCCGCGGACACGGCACCGCTTGCAACGGTAGGGGACACAGTGGACTGTTGCACCACGGGGCTCGCAGTCATCCGGTTCCTCGATTCCAGGGAAATGACGTGCAGTCGGGTTTGATCGCACTCTCCACACGAAGGACCGGGCCCCAGTGACGCAGCCGGTTGCAGGTTTTTTCGGGTGAAACAGGGCTTACTTGCCGTAGCGGCGATCGCGGATGGCGAACGACCGCACCGCGCGCAGGAAGTCGACCCGGCGGAAGTCGGGCCAGTTCGAGTCGCAGAAGTAGAACTCCGAGTACGCCGACTGCCACAGCAGGAACCCGGAGATGCGCTGCTCGCCGCTGGTGCGGATCACCAGGTCGGGGTCGGGCTGGCCGGTCATGTACAGGTGGCGGGCGATCGAGTCGGCGTCGAGGGACTCGGCGACCTCTTCGAGGCTGGCACCGGTGGCGGCCTGCTCGAGGATGAACGAGCGCACGGCGTCGGCGATCTCGCGCTGGCCGCCGTAGCAGACGGCGAGGTTGACCTGCATGCCGCGTTTGTCGGCGGTGCGCTGCTGGGCGCTCTTGAGGGCGGTCTGGTGGGCTTCGGGGAGGAGGTCGAGGGCGCCGACCATGCGCAGCTGCCAGGGCTGGTCGTCATCGGCGAGCTCACCGGCGAGCTCGTCGATGATGTCGAGGAGGGGGTCGAGCTGCTCCTTGGGGCGGGAGAGGTTCTCGGTGGAGAGGAGCCAGATGGTGACGTGCTCGACGCCGAGCTCGTCGCACCAGCCGAGGAAGCGCTCGATGTGCTTGGCGCCGGCGCGGTGGCCGTCGTTGGGGTCGGTGAGGCCCATGTCGCGGGCCCAGCGACGGTTGCCGTCGACCATGACGCCGATGTGCCGGGGCAGCGGCTGGCCGGTCAGCTCGCGTGCGAGCCGACGCTCGTAGATCCGGTAAAGCAGGTTCGAGATCGCCACAACCGGCAATTGTAGGCTCCCGCCCGCGCGCCGCCGCCCGCGCACGGTGCCGTGTGCGCGGGCGGCGGTGGCTGTGCTCCCTGCGTGGTTACTGCAGGTCGAGGCGTTGCTTGAGGGCGTCGAGTTCGCTCCACAGGACGGTCGGGAGCCGGTCGCCGAAGCGCGCGAACCAGCTTTCGACCAGCGGGATCTCGGCGGCCCACTCGTCCCTGTCGACCGCGAGGGCGGCTTCGAGGTCGGCCTTCGTCAGGTCGAGCCCGTCGATGTCGATGGCATCGGGGGTCGGGCAGTACCCGATCGGGGTCTCGACGGCGGTGCCGCGGCCCTCGAGGCGCTCGACGACCCATTTGAGGACGCGGGCGTTCTCGCCGAAGCCGGGCCACAGGAAGCGGCCGTCCTCGGCGCGGCGGAACCAGTTGACGTAGAAGACCTCGGGCATGAGGTCCTCGCTGGCGGCGGACTTGCCCATCTCGATCCAGTGGCCGAAGTAGTCGGCGGCGTTGTAGCCGATGAACGGCAGCATCGCCATCGGGTCGCGGCGCACGACGCCGACCTGGCCGACGGCGGCGGCCGTGGTCTCCGAGGAGAGGGTCGCCCCCATGTACACGCCGTGGACCCAGTCGCGGGCCTGGGTGACGAGCGGGATGGTGCTGGCCCGGCGGCCGCCGAAGAGGATCGCGTCGATGGGGACGCCGCGCGGGTCGTCGTACTGCTCGGCGAGGACCGGGCACTGCTTGATGGGCGTGCAGAAGCGGCTGTTGGGGTGGCTGGAGGGCTCCTCGGAGCGCGGGCTCCAGTCGCGGCCCTTCCAGTCGACCAGGTGCTCGGGGGCCTCCCCCATGCCCTCCCACCACACGTCGCCTTCGTCGGTGAGCGCGACGTTGGTGAAGAGCGTGTGGCCCTTCGCGATGGTGCGCATGGCGTTCGGGTTGGTCCTGTGGTCGGTGCCGGGGGCGACGCCGAAGAAGCCGTACTCGGGGTTGGAGGCCCACAGGCGGCCGTCCTCGCCGAAGCGGAGCCAGGCGATGTCGTCGCCGAGGGTCTCGACCTTCCAGCCGGGGATGGTCGGCTCGAGCATGGCGAGGTTGGTCTTGCCGCACGCGGAGGGGAACGCGCCGGTCACGTGGTAGACCTTCCCCTCGGGGGAGGTCAGGCGCAGGATGAGCATGTGCTCGGCGAGCCAGCCCTCGTCGCGGCCCATGACGGAGCCGATGCGCAGGGCGTAGCACTTCTTGCCGAGCAGCGAGTTGCCGCCGTAGCCGGAGCCGTAGGACCAGATCTCGCGGTCCTCGGGGAAGTGGGAGATGTACTTGGTCTCGTTGCAGGGCCACGGAACGTCGCTCTGGCCGGGTGCGAGGGGCGCGCCGACGGAGTGGAGGCACTTGACGAAGTCGGCGTCCCTGCCCATGGCCTCGAGCACGTGCAGGCCCATGCGGGTCATGATGTGCATCGAGGCGGCGACGTAGGCGGAGTCGGTGAGCTCCACGCCGAACATCGGCTTCTCGGCGTCGAGCGAGCCCATGCAGAAGGGGACGACGTACATGGTGCGCCCGCGCATGGAGCCGCGGTAGAGGCCGGTCATGGTCTCGCGCATGTAGTCGGGCGCGGTCCAGTTGTTGGTGGGCCCGGCGTCCTCGGGGTCGGTCGAGCAGATGAAGGTGCGCTCCTCGACGCGGGCGACGTCGCCGGGGTCGGTGCGGGCCAGGAACGAGTCGGGCTTGGCCGGCACGGGCACGAGGGTCCCGAAGGCGACGAGCTCGGCCGTCAGGCGCTCCCATTCGGCGGGGGTGCCGTCGCACCACACGATCTGGTCGGGGTCGGTCAGCTCGGCCACTTCGCCGACCCAGGCGAGCAGCCGGTGGTGGCGGGTGGGCGGATCGGTGAGTCCGATCGAGGCTGCGCTGGTCATATCGTCACTGGCTACGGAGACTTCGATGCTCACGGCGGTGGCTCCTTCGGTGCTGTTCTCGTGCACGGCGCGCGCGGTCCGCTTGTGGCGGCTGACGCCGCCGTGCCGGTCGGAGCCCGGACGCTCCAACCGGAACCGGTCTTTCGGACGCTACGGGAAGCGGCCGTCCCGCGCAGGCAGTCGTGCTCGATCGGTCCGGGCCTGAACAGGGACGGGATGGATGAAAGTTGATCTCGTGCTCATTCGGGCTCGGAATGAGCACAACTACTTGTACTTTCCGCGTGACCGAGCAGTACTGCGCACCCTGTCATGAATTTGACTGTTCCTCACAACTAATGCGATCGGTTTCGATCATGGAACGAGCGCGTTAGCGCGCTGTCGCGATCGTGTTTCGCGCACAGGTCCGCCGGCTTTTGGCCCGAATCGCCGCACGCCGGGCCGTCTTGGGGTGAAGATGCAGGTCTGCACAGCCGCATCCGAAACGTGGAGGGGGCCATGGCGCACCGAGAACCGGAACCGCAGCCGAACCGCGCCAGAGGCGCGACGGTCGGCTTCGTGATCGCGATCGTCCTCGTCCTGGCGATCGTTCTGGTCTACCTGCTCTTGCGGTGAGCGCACGAGAAAGGCGGGTGCGCGATCGCGCACCCGCCTCGTCTTGCTGCCCGAATCAGACCGAGGGACCCCGGCGGCGCAGCTCGTCGACGCTCACCATGGCCTCGCGCAGCTCCTTGAGCCAGTCCTCCGCGTGCTGCTCGACCAGGCGCACGCACCACGCGAGCGCGTCGGAGCGCGACGCTGCCACGCCCGAGCCCACGAGCGTGTCGAGCACCAGCCGCTCGGGCTGGCGCAGCCGCGTCGTCACCGGCAGGGACTGGTGGGTGAAGACCATCGTGGTGGAGCCGCAGCGCGCCCCCCACGAGGACTGGCGGTGGTACCGGTACTGGAGCTGCTGCGCGATCTGCACGCGCATGTCGCGCGTCGCCTCGCGGAAGCGCGAGATGCGGCCCTCCTCGGTCGCGGCCCGGTCGGACTCGGTCGCGTCGGCGGGGTGGTCGGGGGTCGGCAGCGGGCAGATGATGATCATCTCGTCGCGGTCCACGGTGACGTCGGGCATGCCGGCGATCCAGCCGTCCGGGACGATCCCGTAGATCCAGGCGGGGGCGTCGTCAGTGGACGGCAGTGGGCCGTAATGCCACGAGCCGGTGTCGTCGATGGCGGCCATTGACGGGACTCCTCACGTTTCGTTGACGCATCAGGTGTACCCCATGGCGTCAACCGTTCGTTATAGCCCCCTCATGAACAGGCCCGCCAGCGCGCACACCGCGACGATCGCCGCGCCGACGCACACGAGGGTCTGGCCCGGGCGCGGCCGCACCAGGTACTGCCAGGACAGCCACGCCCCCAGCGCGATCGGGCCGGTCCCGATGCCGAAGAACAACGTCAGCGCGGCGAGGGCCTCGGCGAACGGGAGGCTCCCGGACCGCAGGATCGCCAGCGCCGCCCAGACGGCGAGAGCGCCGGTGCCGAGCCCGATGGCGGCCGCGGTGATCTCGGTGTGGCGGGGCGCCTCGATCGGGAGTTCACCCTGTCGGGCGAGGGAGAGCAGGCGTTCGGAGCGTTCGAGCCGGGCGCGCACGCGCTCGGCGTCGGGATCCGGGTCCGGTGCTCCCGCAGAGGGAGTGGGGCCGGTGCGGCGGTGGCCGACGAAGTCGCCGAGGGCGCGCCACAGGACGCCGACGGCCTTGTCGGTCTCGGCCACGAGCGCGGCGGCGTTCGCCGCGGCGCTGTTCGCGTCCTCGCGGGCGGTGCGGGCGGCTTCGACGGCGGCCGCGAGCCCGTCGGCCTCGGCGCGGTAGGTCGCGACGGCGGCGCTGATCTCGGCGTCGGCGTCGGCGCGCTCCTTGAGGTAGGCGGCGACGGCGGCGGCGTAGTCGGTGTCGGTCACGTGTGGCACCTCTTTCTGCGGGCGGTCGGGCTACGGCAGGTCGAGGATCGCCTCGGGCCGCGGCAGCAGCGCGGTCGTCTGGTAGGGGATGACGACCTGCGGGGCGCGGTGGCGGGCTCGGTCGAAGTAGAGGCCGCGCCGCTCGCGCGGGTACCAGGCCGGGCCGCCGCTCGCGGGCGAGAGCGGCGCGAGCTCGGGGCCCTGGACGTCGAGGGCGAGCCAGGCGTCGACGGCGTCGAAGCGGGCGGAGAACCCGCCGAGGTCTTCGCGCAGGCGCGGCACCGACCGCCACCAGCCGAGCGTGTGCAGGTGGCGTTCGGGGCCGTCGATGAGCATGGCGCGCAAGGCGGCCGTGCCGGCGGTGTCGAGGCGCGCGGACCCGGCGTCGACGGCGTAGACGAGGTTGAGGCGCAGGGCGCCGTCGCAGCGGCGGTCCCATGCCTTGCAGACCTCGTCGAGACCGTCGTGCCAGTCGACTTCGGCGCCTTCGGTTTCGAGGGCGGCGGCGAGCGCGAGCGCGGACGGCGCGGCGTCCGGTTCGAGGCAGCACAGGTCGACGCCGATGCGCTGGCCCCGCCGTTTCGCGCCCTGCGCGGCGGTGAGCGCGGCGGCGGCGAGGATGTCGGCGGCTTCGGTCGCCCTGGTGCCGAGGATGGCGAGGTTGCGGCCGGGCGCGCGGTGGAGCGCGAGTTCGGCGCCGCGGGCGGCGACGTCGATGGTCTGGCCGAGGAGCGCGGTCTCGGGCGGCGGCGAGGTCGCGGTGAGCGCGGGGACGTGGTCGCCGTCGAAGAGCGCGGGCGGTTCGTTGCCGTTGGGGCGGGCCTCCCAGAGGCGCTTCTGGAGCGGTTCCCAGGCGTCGGCGTGCCCGGCGTTGGGGACGGCGACGACCTTGTTGGCGTTGGTGTGGCCGGACTCGTCGTTGACGACGGCGTGGAAGCGGGCGACGGTGTCGGCGGCGTGGTTGTTCTCGGCGAGGACCCTGCGGGCCTTGGGGAGGGCGATGCGCAGGGTGAACTGGGCGACGAGGCTGGGGCGGCCCCAGAGGGCCTCGATGCCGGCGATGTCCTGCGAGGCGAGCACGAGGTGGATGCCTTGGCTGCGGCCGCGGCGGGCGAGGTCGTCGAGGAGCTGCACGGCTTCGTCGGTGACGGCGTCGCGGGCTTCGAGGAGCACCTGGAACTCGTCCACGATGGCGACGATGCGGGGCCAGTGGCCTTCGGGGTCGGCGGCGCGGAGCTCTTCGAGCTTGGTGGCCTCGTGGGCTTTGGCGGCCTCGGCGCGGCGGCGCAGCTCCTCTTTGAGGTGGCGCAGGAGGGCGAGGCCGAACTCGCGGTCGTCGTTGATGTTGACGCCGACGAGGCGCACATGCGGGAGCCAGGTGGGGTCGCGGCGGCCGGAGGCGAAGCGCGCGAACGAGACCCCCTCCTTGAAGTCGAGGAGGTAGAGCGCCAGTTCGTCGGGGCTGTAGTTGGAGGCGAGGCCCGCGATCCACGCGTACAGGAGGTTCGTCTTGCCCGACCCTGAAGGGCCGCCGACGAGCGCGTGGGGCGGGTTGTCGCCGAGCGCGAGGCGGGCCACGTCGCCGGCGGCGGTCTCGCCGATGGCCGCGAAGAGGCCGGTGGCGGAGGAGGCGGCCCAGAGCCGCTGCGGGAGGAGGTCGACGAGGCGGGCGGGTTCCCTTCCGGCGCTGTGCTTCTCGGCGACGGCTTTGGCGGCGCCGGTGACGGTGCTCAGGGGCGGCGGCGGGTCGAGTTCGAGGGCGGCGCCGGGGAGTCCGGTGTAGGCGGTCCTGGTGAGGCGGGGCAGGTCGGCGGGTCCGGCGGTGTCGTCGCCGACGACGACGAGGTGTACGCCGGCGGCGACGCCGGTGCGGCGCAGCCGCGCGAGCTGGGCCTGGTCGTGGGCGGGCCAGGCGGCGAGGTCGGCGTTGAGGAGCACGAGCACCCGCCACGGCTCGGGCCGCCGCCCGGTGGCGGCGGCGAGCTCGGCGAGCGAGGCGTGCTCGCCCGCGAGCACGTCGGCGTTGACGCGCCGCACGGTCTCGACGAGCGAGTCCAGGGTCTCGCGCAGGCCCGAGGGGCCGATGAACGAGAGCAGCCCGGCCTTGCCGAGCGCGGCGAACGCCGAGAGCGATCCGCCGAGATGCTCGGGGTCGTACACATGCAGCCGCACCAGCCCGGCCGGCGCGGACCCGACGGCCCGCAGCAGCAGTCCGGGAAGTGCCTGGGCCGCATCGGTGTCGATGCGCAGGTGCGCTCGATCGAGCAACGGCACAAGTGCGGGCAGTGAGACTGTGGTCACCGAGGGTGCTGAATTGTCGTACCCCCCTGCCACACTTGCGTTGCCGGCGGATGCACCCGCTGCACCGGAACGGATCCGAAACATCGCGGAGGCACCGGGGGCATCGCCACTCTCGACCGGAGCGCGCCCGGTCGAGAGTGCGGCCGGCAAGGCGGTGGCGGTGGCGGGTGGGTGGGGAGGGGGGAGGGAGGGCCCCGAAAGCCCCGGTTCGAGCGGCGATGCGCTGTCGACCTCCGGCCCGAAGGCCGATGCGCTGCCGGCTTGCGGCTCGAATGTCGATGCGCTGTCGGCGATGCGCCCGATGCGCAGCATCGGCGCGGCCCCGCGACCGAGCCCCGATTCGGGCCGCCATACCGTCCACAGTGATCCGGCGGCGGCGGGCGCCGCCTGTGCGGCCGCTGCCATGGCCGCTTCATGGCTGCCTTGCACCGCCGCGGCTTTGCGGGCTTCGAGTGTGGCGAGCATGCGCTCGTGGATGCCTTTGAGCTGCGCCTGCTTGCGGGTCGCGTCGGCGATCGCGCGCTCGGACCCGGACCGCTCGGTCTCGGCGTCGGCCGCGGTGCGCTCGGCGAGGAAGCGGGCCTCACCGCGGGCGCGCCCGAGCTCGTCGCCCATCGCCGCCACCAGTCGTCGCCGCCAGCTGCTCATGGTCAGGCCCTCCGCTCGCTCTTGCTCAACCGGTGCAGGGCCGCGACCAGCGCCGGGCCCATCGCCGCGGTCCGGGCCGCGTCGCCGTCGTCGTCAGTGCCCTTGCGCCCCAAGGTGCAGGCCGAGGCGAGCGCGGCGCCGATGTGGTCGGGCTCGGCCTTCGGCACGAGCGAGCGGACCTTGTCGGCGCATTTGTCGCGCAGGCCGGGCACGTCGCGGGCGGTGGGGGTCCGCCCCAAGTGCTCGGCCGCGAGGGTGCGCACGAGCGGCCAGGCGAGGCCGGGGAGTTTGACCCCGGTCTGGGGCCCGGCGTCGCGAAGGCGCTTGCAGTAGGCCTCGGCGTTGCCGTCGCCCGCGGCTTTGAGCAGGTCGTTGAAGAGCCGCGTGGGCGGCACCTGCTGCGGGTCGGCCGCGCCGGTGCGGTCGCAGAGCTCGTTGACGCGGTCGGTCCACCACTGGCGCGGGTCGACCGGCGGGGGCTTGACGGCCGCTCCCTTGGGGATGGCTGCTGCGGGGGCCGCGGCGGCGCTGGCGCCGATGCCTTCGAGGTAGTCGTCGATCGCGGCGGCGGCCTCGGCGAGGCGGACGCGGGCCGCGTCGAGGCGTTCGCGGGCGGCACCGAGCTTGTGGAGGCCGATCTCGGCGTTCGATTCGCGCGAGGCCTCCTTCAGTTCCGCCTGGGCGGCTTCGAGGCACTGGTCGGCGGTGTCGAGGGCGGGCAGCGGGAGGTCGGCGGCCAGGGCCTTGAGGCGCCCGGCGAGGGCGGCGACGTCCACAGGGGTCTCCGTTCTAGAGGGTCGCGGCGTAGGCCTCGGCCTGCTCGGCGGCGGCGAACGTGGCGGCCAGCGACTGCTCGAGCTCGGCGGCCGCCTGCGCGAGCGCGGCCTGGGCGGTGGCGACCGAGTCGTGGCCGGAGCCGGCGGTGACGGCGGTCAGGCTCCCTTGGGCGGCTTCGATGTTCTGGCTGGCGGAGGCGATGGCGGCCTGGCCGTCGCGCACCTGCTGGAGCGCAGCGGCGATGGCGGACTTGAGTTCGGCGACGCTCACGGTGGACACAGGCTCATTCTCACCGATCGAACGCGTACATGCAGTGATCGGGCGATAACCCGGCGTGTCTGCTTTGTCGGATTTCCGACGCTGCCGTGACTACGAGTGTTGCTTTCGATGCATTTAACGGTGGCGGAGTGACGTACCTCCCAACTAGAGTGTGAGTACCAACGGGGGCCCGCCCCCTACACATCGACACCCGGGAGGCGACCGTGCCAGTGCAACGCACTTACGTCCTCGACACCTCGGTTCTGCTATCAGACCCTGGTGCGTTCTCACGGTTCGACGAACACCACGTGGTCATTCCGCTCGTCGTAGTAAGCGAACTGGAGGGCAAACGCCACCACCCCGAACTGGGCTGGTTCGCCCGGGAGTGCCTCAGGCGCCTCGACGAACTCCGCATCAAGCACGGGCGCCTCGACCAGCCGATCCCCGTCGGGGACCACGGCGGCTCCATCCGCGTCGAGCTCAACCACGTCGACACCTCCGGCCTGCCGGCCGGGTTCGCCGTGGACACCAACGACTCGCGCATCATCGCCGTCACTCGGGCACTGGGGCTCGAAGGCGCCGACGCGGTGCTGGTCACCAAGGACATGCCGCTGCGGGTCAAGGCCTCCGCGGTCGGCATCCCCACCGAGGAGTACCGCCACGGCCAGGCCGCCGACCCCACCTGGTCCGGCATGGCCGAGCTCGCGGTGTCCGACGAGGTGATCGACAAGCTGTTCGACGGCGGCGACGTGGACCTGCCGCACGACGTGGAGCTGCCGTGCCACACCGGGCTCGTCCTCACCGGCAACAGCTCCAAGGCGCTCGGCCGGGTCACCGTGGACAAGCAGATCCGCCTCATCCGGGGCCGCGACGCCTTCGGCGTCCACGGCCGCTCCGCCGAGCAGCGGGTCGCGCTCGACCTCCTGCTCGACCCCGACATCGGCATCGTCTCCCTCGGCGGCAAGGCCGGCACCGGCAAGTCGGCGATGGCGCTGTGCGCCGGGCTCGAGCAGGTGCTCGAACGGGAGCTGTTCAAGAAGGTCATCGTGTTCCGCCCGCTGTACGCGGTCGGCGGCCAGCAGCTCGGCTACCTGCCCGGCTCCGAGGGCGAGAAGATGAGCCCGTGGGGCCAGGCCGTGTTCGACACGCTCGGGGCCGTCACGAACGACGTGGTGATCTCGGAGGTGCTGGAACGCGGGATGCTCGAGGTCCTGCCGCTCACGCACATCCGCGGCCGCTCCCTGCACGACGCGTTCGTCATCGTCGACGAAGCGCAGTCGCTCGAGCGCGGAGTGCTCCTGACCGTGCTCTCGCGCATCGGCCAGGGTTCCAAAGTGGTGCTCACCCACGACGTCGCGCAACGCGACAACCTGCGAGTGGGCCGCCACGACGGCGTCGCCTCGGTGATCGACGTGCTCAAGGGCCACCCACTCTTCGCTCACGTGACGCTTACGCGCAGTGAGCGTTCGGAGATCGCGGAAATGGTCACCAACCTGCTCGAAGGCTAGGGATCCAGCTCTGGCATGCTGTGTCCCGGGCGTCTGTGGACAGACGCCCGGGACACAGGAGTAGAGCGCATGATCCCACTGCTGACCCGCTACGGCGCGAAAGTCGCCGCCGTGCTCGTCCTCGCACTCGGGGCCGTCATCGTCGTGAACGCCGTGAACGACAAGCCCTCGGAAGAGGACGCCCAGCACCCCAGCCAGGCCGCCGCCGAGCAGCAGGCCGAGGCCGAGGAAGCGTATGAAGAGGTCCGCTACCTCCACGTCAACTACATCGCCGAGACCGCCGGCGCGGACGTGACCGTCAAGGCCGAAGCCGTCGGCGACTACGCGATGGACAAGGCCGCCGGCCTGGACTCCGCGCAGGAGGACGCCGACCAGGCCGCCGCCGAGGCCGAAGCGGCCGCCGCGGCGAACACCAACCCGACCTCGGTGGACATCCCGTCCAGCTGCGACGAGTACTCCGGCAACAAGGCCACCGGCTGCGCCATGGCGCTCGAACGGGGCTTCGACCTCGAGCAGGTCGGCTGCCTCGTGGCCCTGTGGGACCGCGAGTCCGGCTGGAACCACTTGGCGGAGAACTCGATCGGCGCCTACGGCATCCCGCAGGCCCTGCCCGGACCGAAGATGGAGTCCGCCGGCTCCGACTGGGAGACCAACCCCGTCACCCAGATCAAGTGGGGCCTGGGCTATATCGAGGGCCGCTACGGCACGCCTTGCGAAGCCTGGAACCATTCCGAGGAAGTCGGCTGGTATTAGGACTCCGACCGCCGCCCGGTCCCCCGGGCGGCGGTCGTTTCCATTGGAGCCACCCCATGATCCCGAAGCTGACCCGCTACGGGACCCGCATCGCCGCCCTCGTGGTGCTCGCGATCGGCGCCCTCATCGCCGTCAACGCCCTCACCGACGACCCCGCCCTGATCGACGCGGAGCACCCCGGCCGGGCCGCCGCCGAGCAGCAGGCCGACGCCGAGGCGGCGTATGAGGAAGCGCGCGGCCACCACCGCGACTACATCGCCGCGACCGCCGGCGCCGACGTCACCGTCAAGGCCGAAGCCGTCGGCGAATACGCCGCGGACAAGGCGAACGGCCTGAACGACGCCCAGGAGGACGCCGACCAGGCCGCCGAGGAAGCCGCCGCGAACAACAACCCGACCTCAGTCGAGATCCCGTCCAGCTGCGACGAGTTCACCGGGAACAAGGCCACCGGCTGCGCGCTCACTCTGGAGGCCGGGTTCGACCTCGAGCAGTTCGCGTGTCTGGAACTGCTGTGGGACAAGGAGTCCGGCTGGAACGAACTGGCCGAGAACCCGATCGGCGCCTACGGCATCCCGCAGTCCTACCCCGGCAGCAAGATGGCGTCCTTCGGCGACGACTGGCAGACCAACCCGGTCACGCAGATCCTCTGGGGCCTCGACTACATCGAGGGCCGGTACGACGTCCCCTGCGACGCCTGGGCCAAATCCGAGGCCGAGGGCTTCTACTGATCCCTTGAGCCACGCGCCCACGAACGCCAGCGCCACGAGTTCCATGCCGACGGTGGTGCGCTGGAGCAGGCCCGCGCCGAACGCGCCGGGCTCCCTCGGCACGCCGAACCATTCGGCGACGTACGGGGCGGAGCAGGCGACGAGGGCGACCACGGCGATCCAGCTGGCGGCGAGGACGCCCTTGCGGGTCTTGTCGGGGCAGTCGGCCCCGCGCGCCCAGCGGGCGAAGCAGAGGCCCATGACGGCCATGGTGCTGAAGGCGCAGAACGCCGCGTAGCGGTGGATCGCCGAGATCAGGGAGACCTCGGGGAGGCCGGGCGGGTCGGTGGGGAAGAGGGCGACGAGGCCGAGGAAGCCTGCCCAGACCAGGAGCATGGGGCTGAGCCAGCGGGGGGCGGCGACGCGGCGGGCGACGGCGGCGAAGGCGCAGGCGCCGAGCCCGAAGAGGACGAGCGCGACGGGCAGGAGCCAGCCGAGCGGGGTGTAGAGGTGGAGGCTGATGACGACCTCGACGGGGTTGAGGCCGGAGGTCGCGTGGAGGACGACCATCGCGGCGAACCCGGCGGCGAGCGCGGTGAACCCGGCCGTCGTCAGTCCCTTGAGGGTGGTCGCAGTGGTGGCACTGTCGCCAAGGGGCGCATGAATGATCATGCTTAAAGCCTCGCGAAATCGGGCCGCGGATTCAGTGACGCGGGCACCCGAATCGCTCCCCCCGCCAGCACCCGGCCGGTGGTACGGCCTGCACTACCGCGGTGGTCCGGTGGAGCGGTTCGCCGCTCCCGCTCGCGTGGGGCCGGGGTGTGCGAGGCTTGGGGGGTGAACGAGTTGGCGGGAGCCCTGTCCCCGTATCTGCGTCAGCATGCCGAGAACCCGGTGGCGTGGCGCCAGTGGAGTGCGGCGGCGCTGGCGGAGGCCGCGGAGCGCGATGTGCCGGTCCTGATCTCGATCGGGTACTCGACGTGCCACTGGTGCCATGTGATGGCGCACGAGTCATTCGAGGACAAGACGGTGGCGGACGCGATCAACTCGCGGTTCGTGGCGGTGAAGGTCGACCGCGAGGAGCGGCCGGACCTGGACGCGGTGTACATGCAGGCGACGATGGCGATCACGGGTCAGGGCGGGTGGCCGATGACGGTGTTCGCGTTCCCCGACGGGACGCCGTTCTTCGCGGGCACGTACTTCCCGAAGGCGCATTTCCTGCGGCTGCTGGACGCGGTGCACTCGGCGTGGACCACGCAGCGGGAGGAGCTGGCGCATCAGGGCGCGGCGGTCGTGGAGGCGAGTGCGCGGAGCGGTCCGGCGTTCGCTGATGTGACGGTGGCGTGCCCGCTGGACGGGCCGTGCCCGCCGGCGCCGCCGGTGCGCACGGAGCTGCTGGACGCGGCCGCGGCGGCGACGATGGCCTCGGCCGACCGGGTGAACGGCGGGTTCGGGGCGGCGCCGAAGTTCCCGAGCGTGCCGGCGCTGCGGTTCCTGTGCGACGCGTACGTGCGCACGGGGGACGCGGAGCTGCTGGGGCATGTGAAGCTGACGGCGGAGCGGATGGCGCGCGGCGGCATCTACGACCAGTTGGAGGGCGGGTTCGCGCGGTACAGCGTGGACGCGTCGTGGACGGTGCCGCATTTCGAGAAGATGCTGTACGACAACGCGGAGCTGCTGTGGCTGTATTCGCGGCTGTACGGCGAGGGGGCGCTGTTCGCGCGGATCGCGGACGAGACGGCGGCGTTCGTGCTGGAGCGGTTCTCGACGGCGGAGGGCGGGTTCGCGGCGGCGTTCGACGCGGACACCGAGGGCGTCGAGGGCTTGACGTACGTGTGGACGATGGCCGAGCTGGAGGCGGTGCTCGGGCCGGATGCGGTGTGGGCCGCGGCGGTGTTCGGGGTCGATCCGGCCGGCCCGAACTTCGAGCACGGCGCGAACGTGCTGGAGCTGCCGCGCGATCCGGAGGACAGCGCCCGCTGGGAGGCGGTGCGGCACCGGCTGCTGGCGGCGCGGCGGCTGCGGGCGCAGCCGGGCCGGGACGACAAGGTGGTGGCGGCTTGGAACGGGCTGGCGATCGCGGCGCTCGCCGAGTATGCGACGCGCACGGGCCACCGGGATTCGCTGCTGGCGGCGGAGCGGGCCGCGGAGCTGCTGGCGCGGGTGCACATCGGCGCGGACGGGCGCCTGGCGCGGGCGTCGCTGGGCGGGGTGGCGTCGGCGGCGCCGGGGATTCTGGAGGACTACGCGGCGGTGGCGCTGGGGTTCCTGCGGCTCGGCGGGGACTGGACGGCGCGCGCGCAGGGGCTCATCGAGCAGATCCGGGAGCATTTCACGGACTTCGAGGGCGGGTTCTTCGACACGGCCGCTGACGCGGAGGCGCTGGTGACGCGCCCCGCTGACGTGCACGACGGGCCGACGGCGTCGGGGTGGGCGCTGGCGGCGGCCGCGATGCTGGAGGCGTTCCAGGTGACGGGCGACGAGACGTACAAGGACGACGCGTGGCGGGCGGTGGCGCGGGCCGAGCCGGTGATGGGCGCGAATCCGCGGTTCACGGCGGGGCTGCACGCGGCGGCGGAGGCGCTGGTGCGGGCGCAGCGCTGACCGGCTGCAAGAAATTACGTCTCGCGCGGGCGCGAATCACACGCCGCTTCGTCGTATTTCTGCTTGCCGCCCGGCAAGGGCCGTGCTTACGTTGGTGAGTTGTGAAGCCCAACCCACTGCACCCCCCTGCCTTGTCCCCCGCGGACATCCCGGCCGACCCGTGGCGGTACCTGTGGTACGTCGCCCGCGCCCAGACCGGCCTGGTCGCGCTCGGGTTCGTGCTGCTCAGCGTCTCCGGTTCGGCCTGGATCCTGCTGCCGTGGACGATTTCGAAGATCATCGACGAGGTGCTGCTGGCGGGCTCGGCCGAGCCGCTGGCGCGCTGGTCGGTCGCGCTCGCGGTCGTCGCGATCGCCTCCTCGTGGGTGTTCGTGGCCGGGTACCGGTCGCTGTTCATGGCCGAGTCGCACGCGCGGGTGCGCACGGTCCGCAACCTCACCGACCACTTGAACCGGGCGGGGACGGGCGTGCGCGGCGCGGTCTCCCCCGGCGAGATGGTCAACCTCTCCACTGAGGACGCCCACAAGACGGGGTCGTTCATCTTCCAGCTCGGCTTCGGGTGGATGGGCCTGGTCATGACGGCCGTCGGCGCGGTCCTGCTGTGGCGGGCGAGCCCCGCGCTCGGGTGGACGACGCTCATCGGCGTGCTGCTCATCGGATTCGTTGTCGGGCCGGTGCTCTCGCGCCTGCAGCACCACCAGATCGCGTACCGGTCCTCGGTCGCGAAGCTCACCGGGCAGGCGAGCGACGTCGTGGGCGGGCTGCGCGTGCTGCGCGGCGTCGGCGGCGAAGCCCAGTTCTCGCACCGGTACCGGTCGGCTTCGGCGGAGCTGCGCGAGGCCGGATACGGCGTCGCGACCGCCGACTCGTGGGTGCAGGGGCTGCGGGCGAGCCTGCCGCTGGCGCTCATCGCAGCGGTGACATGGGTCGGCGCGCGCCTGGCGCTGAACGGCGCGATCACTATTGGAGAGCTGTCCGCGGCGTTCGGCATGACCGCGCTGGTCGCCCAGCACTCGGGCGCGATGATCGGCATGGCCCAGTCCGTGATCGCCGCGCAGGTGGCCTCCCGGCGGCTCACCGCGTTCTTCAACACCCGCAGCGACATCGCCGACGACGGCACCGCCACGGGCGCCGCCGGGGCGCTGCGCGACCCCGAGTCGGGGCTCGCGATCGAACCGGGACGGCTCACCGTGGTCGTCAGCGCCGAAGCGAAGCCCGCCGAGGCCGCGATGGAACGCCTGGCCCGCTACAGCGAATCCTCCGCCGAATGGGGCGGCGTGAAACTCGCCGACCTCGCGCTCGACGAGGTGCGCGAGCGCATCCTGCTCCTGCGCGACGACTACCTGTTCGCGCAGACCCTCGGCGCCACCTTGCGCGTCGACGAGGCCCGCGCGCTCGCCGCCATCGAAACCGCCGGCGCGGGCGACGTCCACTCCAGCCTCGGCTCGACCATGGACGGCGAGATCCACAACGCCGGCCGCAACCTCTCCGGCGGCCAGCGCCAGCGCCTGCGCCTCGCGCGGGCGCTCGCGGCCGACGCGGAGATCCTCCTCGCCGTCGAGCCGACCTCCGCGGTCGACGCGCACACCGAGTCGCTCATCGCCGAGCGGGTCGCGGCGGCCCGCGCGGGGCGCACGACGGCGGTCGTGACGGCCTCGCCGCTGTGGCTGGCGCGCGCCGACCAGGTGGCGTGGATGGTGGACGGCAAGGTCCGCGCCACCGGCTCGCATGCCGAGCTGTCGCTGCAAGACGAGTACCGTTCCCTCACCTCCAGGCAGGAGTCCCGATGAGCGCCAATGAGACGAGCGGCCGCCTGCCGGTGGCGGGCCGGGCCGAGATGATCGAGGCGATCAAGCGGCTGGTCCTGTCGGACAAGCGCGCGTTCGCGGGCGTCGTCGCGCTGTACGTGCTCGCGGCGGGCGCGAGCGCCGCGCTGCCGGTGATGCTCGGCGAGGTCATCGACGGGATCGGGACGGGCTGGACCGCCACCCGGGTGGACCTGGTGTGCGGCGTGATCGCCGCGTGCGTGGTGCTGCAGCTGGTGCTGATGCGCACCGGCCGCCGCATGGGGTACCGGTTGGGCGAGCGGGCGGCGGCGCGGCTGCGCGAGTCGTTCATCGACCGGGTGCTGCGGCTGCCGCTGGGCACGGTCGAGCGCGCCGGCACCGGCGACCTCGCCACCCGCACGTCGGGCGATGTGGGTGCGGTGGCGGAGCTGCTGCGCAAGACCGCGCCCGAGGTCGCGGTCGCGATCATCGAGGGCACGGTCATCATCGTGGCGGCGTTCGTGGTGAACCCGCTGCTGGGCCTGCTGTTCGTGGTCGGCATGCCGATGCTGTTCTTCGCGGGTCGCCGGTACCTGCGGCTGGCGAGCCCGGTGTTCCTGAGCGAGCGGGCCGCGATGAGCGAGATCGCCGAGACGGCGACGGCGTCCGCCGCCGGGGCCGCAACGGTGGCGGCGTACCGGATGCAGGAGGAGCGCGGCGCGGCCGGGTACGCGCGGGCGGCGACGCACATGGACCGGCTCAAGGGGATCGTGCGGCTGCAGACCTGGTTCTTCCCGGCGACGGACCTGACGTTCCTGACCCCGGCCGTGGTGGTCACGATCGTGGGCGCGTTCTGGTACCTGAACGACTGGGTGACCGTGGGCGAGGTGGTCGCGGTGGCGATGCTGACGCTGCGCCTCGACGGGCCGGTGTTCCGGTCCATGATGTCGCTCAGCGAGTTCCAGATGGGCGGGGCCGCGATGGCCCGCGTGGAGGGCGTGCACCTCATGCCCGACGAGGTCCGCGAGGCCGCGCCGGAGGGCGCGGAGGTGCGGCTCGACGAGGTGACGTTCGGGTACGGCGACGGCCCGGACGTGCTGCACGGCCTGAGCCTGCACCCGCGGCGCGGCGAACGCCTCGTCGTGGTCGGGCCTTCGGGGGCGGGCAAGTCGACGATCGCGCGGCTCGTCGCGGGGATCGACCGGCCGCGCACCGGGTCGGTGACCCTCGGCGGCGCGCCCGTCGCGGACATCCCGCTGGAGCAGTTGCGCCGCAAGGTGATCCTGGTGACCCAGGAGCATTACGTCTTCACCGCGACGCTGCGCGAGAACCTGAACCTCGCCGCGCCCGAAGCGGACGACGAGGCGCTGCTGTCGGCGCTCGCCACGGTCGACGCCCGCTGGACGGCCGACCTTCCGGAGGGGCTGGACACGATGCTCGGCGACGAGCACCACCGGCTCAACCTCGCCGAGGCGCAGCAGCTCGCGCTGGCGCGCGTGATCCTCGCCGACCCCGACGTGGTGATCCTGGACGAGGCGACGGCGGGCATCGACCCGGGCAGCGCGGGGAACGTGGAGGCGTCGCTCGCGGCGGCCCTGAACGGCCGCACGGTGATCGCGATCGCGCACCAGCTGCAGGCGGCCGAGTCGGCCGACCGGATCGCGGTGGTGCGCGACGGCCGCATCGCCGAGGAGGGCAGCCACGCGGCGCTCCTCGAAGCGGGCGGCGCGTACGCGAGCCTGTGGGGCGCGTGGAAGGGCGTCGCGGTCTGAGGCGGGCCGGCCCGGGGCGCCCGCTCCGGGCCGTGCCGCCACGGAAGACTGACATGCGCACCATTCGGTTGCAAAATACCAGAAATTCGCATTTCGGATACTAGGGTGATCTCCCGTACCTGCGGCGGCCCCGATGCCGCCGCGCATCTCGGACGGGAGCCTTCATGCCGCGCAACGCCACGCCCCAGGTCTACAAGCACCGCCTCGCGGGCTACACGTACTGGTCGCGGCGCACCTACTCCGACTCGCCGCGCCTCGCGCCCGTCGTGCTCATCGGCGGTGCGCTGCACCGCAAGGAGGACTGGGGCCGGGTCGAGCAGGGCCTGCTCGAGCACGCCGACGTGATCTGCCCGGACCTGCCCGGCTGGGGCGGCGCCGACCTCCTGCCGCCCTATCTCGGCCCGGACATTCCGGCCGAGGCGATGGTGCGCCTCCTCGACGACCTGCGCATCGAGCGCGTGAACCTGTTCGCGGGCTCCTACGGCTCCTCGGTGGGGTACCGGCTCGCGCAGACCCACCCCGAGCGGATCGGCCGCATGGTCTTGGCCGGGACCATGGGCGGCATCCCGTTCGAGTCGCGGCCGATGATGCGCGCCGCTGTGGCCCTCGCGGAACGAGGTCCGCGCGAGCAGTTCGGCCCGGCCGCCGTCGACGCCCTCATGAGCCCGCACCCGGACATCGCCGCGAAGTCCGTGGTCCGCCGCATCCTCGCGATGCGCTTCGGCGCCGCCGACGACGCCGACCTCGCGAAGTTCATCGCCAACACCAACCGCCTGCTCTCGCGCGACCTCATCGACCCGTCGGTCCCGCCCGCCGTGCCGACGCTGTTCACCACCGGCGAGCACGACACGCTCACCCCGCCCGAGCTGTGCCGCGAGCTCGCGTTCACCTGCCCCGAGAGCTGGTACGTGGAACTCGCCCGCGCCGACCACCTCATCCACCTCGAACGCCCGGCCCAGCTCGTGGACCTCATGGTCCGCTTCTTCGACCGCGAGCCGCTGGGCGACCTCCCGTACGCCACGGTCGTCGAGGACCTGCGCCGCGTCCCCGCCACGGTTTGACAGTCCAGGTCGGCAGCGCCTCCGATGTCGCACCCCGGCGCTACCGTGGAACCGTGGCAGCGGGTTACGAAGAGCGCGCACCGCAGGGGGCGCTGCGTTCGTGGTCGCCCTGCGTGTGGGTCCGGCGCGCCCCCGGCGCGGCCGAACTCGCGCGGGTCGTGCCCGACGGCTGCACCGACCTGCTGTGGCGGCGCGGCCGACTCGAGGTCGCCGGCCCCGACACCGGCCACCGCGACGTCCCGCTCGACCCCGGCGAACTGATCGTCGGCGTCCGCCTCCGCCCCGGCGCCGCCCGCCCCCTCCTCGGCGACCTGCCCGCCACGGAGGTCGCCGACGCCCAACCCGGGCTGCGCGACCTGTGGGGCGAAGCGGCCCTGCCACTCTCGGCGTCGATCGCCGCCGAACGCGACCCGTGGCGCATCGGCGCGGCCCTCACCGCGGCGCTCGGCGACCGGTGCCGCGCCAACGCACCCGACGAGGTCGCCGTCGCCGTCGCCGACGCCCTCGACCGGCCCCGCCCGCCCGCGATCGGCAGCCTCGCCTGGGAACTCGGCTACTCCGAACGCCACCTGCGCCGCCGCGTCCGGGCGGCGACCGGGTACGGTCCCAAGACCCTCGAGCAGATCCTCCGCTTCCGCCGCGCCCTCGCCGCCGCCGACGAGGCCCCTGGCTGGGGCCGCATCGCGGCTGAGCAGGGCTACGCCGACCAGGCGCACCTGAGCCGCCAGGTGCGGCGCTGGTCGGGCGCGACCCCGCGCTCGCTCAGGCCTGATCCCAGGCCGCGAGCGTCCGCAGCGCCGCGAGCGTGAACCCGGGCCGGGCCTGCTGCTCGATCGCCGGGCTCCACCGCCGGTAGTAGATCGGCCAGCCGCCGTCCTCCCGCTGCTCCCCCGCGAGACGGTCGAGCGACGCGGTCAGCTCCTCTGCGGAGAACCATTGGGCCGCAAGGCTCTGCGGGTCGGAGGCGAATTCGCACGGGTGCGTGTACTCCTCCTCGGCGTACCCGGGCGGCGTCGGGATGCCTTCAGGGTTCGCCGGGTCGAGCAGCACGAGCCCGCCGTCGCGCACGAGCGCCCCGATCCGCTTCGCCTCTCCCTCGGCCCAGGCCCGGTCGGGGGCGTGGTCGAGGAAGCGGACGACGCTGAAGACCTCGTACGGATGCGAGGCTTCGAGCTCGCTGATCCGGTTGCGGCAGAACGCGGTCGCGCCCTCCACCCACGGATGGTCGATACCGTGCTCGAGCAGCAGCCCGGTGCTGCGGGCCGTGGTGAGCAGCCCGCCCCGGTCCTGCGGCGGCGCCTCGACCCACGGCGGACGCGGGTACGCGGTGACGCTCGGCAGCAGGTCCGGCACGCCTCCGTCGGGCGCGGTATGGCGCTGCAGCCAGTCGCAGATCGGCCCGCCCGTCTCCTGGTCGAGAGCGTCGGCGTCGTCGAGCACTTCGAGTGCCGTCATCGCCGCGAGCGGCTGCGGCGCAGGCCCTTTCACGTCGGGCTCGAGCGCGAACGCGAACCCGCCGTCAGCCGTGCGGTGCGCCGCGAGCGCGGCCACGATCGCGCCCCGGCTGCCGCTGCCGAGCCGGCGTTCCAGCCGACGCTGGTCGAGCACGCTCCCGGTCAGCCAGATGAACTCCGCCGCCCGTTCGGTCATGTTCTCGGTGATTCGTCCCATGCCCCCACGCTAAGCCCGCGGCGGCCTCCGGGTCTTGAACAGAACGGACCTCCCGGCGACCGTTCCCGGGCAAACAGAAAGGCCGCAGGTGAAGCCTGCGGCCTTCTGATCTGTGGAGCTTGCAACGGCCTACTTGAACCCATCACCCCAGCTCAACACCCACGCAAACCAGCTCCCCGACCTATTTACCCACCCGGTCACGAATCCTGACCCCCGCCCAGCACCCGACCAGCACAAACCCCGGTCATCAAACGGCAAACCTTGGGCCCTCGACCGCCGCCTCACCAGCGCGGACCGCGTCGCCGTCGTGAACGAGTACCAGGCAGGAGAACTCCAGAAGACACTCGCAAACCGCTATGGCGTCAGCGTCTCGAGCATCAAACGCCTCGTGAGAGAAGCAAGTACGAACTCCGCTGGTCCCATGGTTCGCTAGCTCTCGGAACCGCATACCGGCGAAAGCAACAGGGCTGAGAGGGTGTCTCAGCCCTGGTTGCTTTCGCCGGTTCAGGTATGGAGCAGCAGGCCAGCTATCATATTCACTCCCACGGCCCTCATCACGCCAGTACTGAAGCCCACCGACAACCAGCCCGGCCACAGCGAGCCGCACCTGCATATGGCGGATACCACTCGATGGTCCTGGAGATGCCGAACCACCCAACCGTCCAAGGCCGGCAAGGCCTCGGTTGATATGGCCCCGAATACCATCCAGCGCGCGAAGTTCGGCTCCGCATCGACGCGTCCTGTCCCGCAACCAACCCACTGATACCGTAGTGAGCAGTTCTCGCCAGGTGAAGGGGTACATGCTATGACTGGGGTCGAGTTGATCCTCACCGCTCTAGCGGCAGGCGCCGCCACAGGAGCTGGTTTGGGGGCCAAGGAAACGGTGTCCATGATGATCACTGATACCTATCGCGGCCTGAAGACTTTGCTCAGGGCGAAACTCGGCACTCGCTCTGATGCAGTCGCCGTAGTCGACGCTGACCACACCGAGCCTGCCACACTACGCGCCGCACTCGTCCCCGCTCTGATTGATTCGGGTGCCGAGGCTGATCAGGAAATCCTCGACAAGGCCAGAGAGTTGCTGGCGCAGCTGGAGGAGCCAGCTGGGAAGTATATGGTGGACAATCGCGGCGCAAAGGGTGTAGTAATCGGCGACCACACCAGCCAGACCAACCATTTCCACTGACCGCCTCGCCCCGGAGTCATCTTTGTCAGCTTCTGACGCCTTCGAACCCCTTCACAGTTCTGACATGGCCGTGCTTGGCCACTTCGACAATCGCTCCGCACAGGGGCTGATGCATGGTGACCACGGTCGGCAATACAACTTGTTCGAGCAGCGTGTCCCACAACGGCGACCTAAGGCAACGTTTCCGCATATGGTCGGAATAGTGCCAACTATGGTTACCGCGCGACTCGACCGGGCCATCGATCACGAGCTGGCTGCAATGCTGCCAAAGCCCGGCGCCAGACGCTCGCAGCCACGGTATGTTCTCTCCGGCATGGGCGGGGTGGGCAAGACTCAGATGGCGGTGGCGCTCGCGAACCGTCTTTGGCGATCGCGCAAGGTCGATCTGCTGGTTTGGGTGACAGCCGATACCCGCGAGTCGATTCTCAGCGCATTTGCTCAGGCTCATGCCGATGTCACAGGCATGGAAGCCCGTGATCCCGAGCAGGGCGCTCGTCAGTTCCTCGCCTGGCTAGCCAAGCCTTCGACAAAACTGCGATGGCTGATCGTATTCGACGATCTTGCTAAAGCCAGCGACCTGCAAGGTCTATGGCCGCCCGAGTCCAAACGCGGTGCCACCGTAGTCACGACCCGACGCCGCGACCTCCAGGTCTCGGTCAACCAGCATCTCATCATTGATAGCTTCAGCGCCGATGAGGCAGATGCCTTTCTCGCTCAGCGGCTTGACGGGGTACCAGAGCGGCTAATCGGAGCAGGCGCGCTCGCGGAGGACTTGGGGTACCTGCCGCTCGCACTTGCCCAAGCCGCGGCTTACATCGAAAGTCATCACGCGGGTATCCTTCGCAGTCACGGCGACGGTAGCAGCGGCTACCACCTTATGTCCTGCGAGGACTATCGCCTTGCACTGGCCGATCGACAGAACCGGCTTGCCGACCTCCTTCCCAGTCCGGACACTTCTACCGACGACTACAACCGCAGTATTGTTACAACCTGGTCGATCTCGATTGAACTAGCGAACACCTATCAACCTATAGGTGCGGCAGCACCGCTCCTGCAGCTGGCAAGCGTGCTTGATCCCAATGCCATACCAACCGATCTCTTCACATGTCAAGCGATTCAGAGCTGGCTCGATACGCAGGCATCTGAGCCCGTAACCGCTTTCGGAATCGAATCCCTTCTAAAGCAGCTACACGGGCTCAATCTACTCGACTCCGACCGAGGCCAAGTTCGCCTCCACGCACTTGCCCAACACGCCATCCGCGACCAGCTGACCAGTGACCAGATCAACAGTGCCGCTCGAATTGCCGCCGATGCGCTCGTTGAAATATGGCCCGATACCGATTACATTACCGGTCCAATTCTGCAGGCCAACGTACTAGCGCTGTTCGATCACGCTAAATCCGCACTGATATCTGATGCTGCACATCCGGTCCTATTCAAAACCGCCCCGAGCTTCCGGAAACGTGACCCAGAAACCGCATCATTGCAGTATCAACAGTCGCTCGCCCGCGACTGTATCGACCTCCTCGGCCCTGACCATCATGACACTCTCGTTGCTCGCCGTGAGTACCTGAATGTTACTGGCATCGTTGGGGATGCACTTGCGGCTGCTCAGGGTTTCGCAGATCTGGTTGACGACTACATTAGGATTTTCGGTCCCGAGCACACCGACACTCTCGAGGCACTGCACAACTTGGGGTACTGGACGGCGAGCACCGGGGACATCTCCACTGCGATCGACATTCTTACAAGGGTCACGGACGCTCGCCAGGTCATCCTCGGCCCTGACCACCCCAGCACCCTCCATTCCCGTCGCTGTCTTGCGGACCAACGCGGAAAGACTGGGGATGTACTGGGCGCGATCGCCGAGATCGAGGATGTTCTAGCCGATCTGCAGCGTGTCCTCGGCCCCGACCACTCCAATACCCTCAGCACTCGACGCAAGCTCGCGAATCTGCGCGGGGAGGCTGGGAACATTCCAAGCGCTATCACCGAGCTCGAAGCCGTCCTGGCCGATCTGCAGCGTGTCCTCGGCCCCGACCACCCCAACGCTCTCGATACTCGCCACGACCTCGCGCACCTGCGCGGAAAGTCTGGGGATACATCCGTAGAGAAAACTGAGATCGAGGCTGTCCTAGCTGACCAGCAGCGCATCCTCGGCCCCGACCATCCCGATACCCTGAAGACCTGCCGGTGCCTCGCAGCATTGCACAGCGAGAATGGCGACGCGCCCGGCGCCATCTCCGAGATCAGGGCCATCTTGGTTGACCAGCAGCGTATTTTCGGCCGAGATCACCCGGATGCATTCCTAACCCGCCACAACCTCGCGC